>DAOTHC010000075.1:2921-4912 GCA_035447465.1 Acholeplasmataceae bacterium | reverse complement strand
ATCTTTTGCAAAACCACAACTTAAGAGCATCTTATCATAAAACGTTAAATTATCGTGACATTCAACATAGTTGATCGATTGATTGGGTGATAAAAACATGACAGGGCTACCGATAATCGCATCCATTGCCTTCGTTGAAAGACTCTTATTCCCCATGGCATAACCCAATTGTTCAGAATGAAGATCACCTTTCATGACATTGCGGAAAAAATCATTGAAATGTGAATATCCTTGAAATAAAGCTTGATTGTTCATGTTTGAACGAAGTTTATGAGGAACTTCTGTTAGCATATTCCAACCTTCACCATAAAGCATGATGGAAGGATGTCTTTTCTTTAATTCTTGTTCAATGAGTAGCATGGTGTCAAGATCTAATAATCCCATCAAATCAAATCGAAAACCATCAATTTGAAATTTTTCCTGAAAATGAATAAGACTATCAACAATTAAGCGTCTTACCATATAGTTTCTAGTTTCGACATCGTTTCCACAAAAAGAGGCATCTGTCATCTTTTTAAGCCCATTATGTCTATAAAAATAACCTGGAACAAGGTCATCATAACCAAATGTCTTATGGTTAAACACATGATTATAGACAACATCCATGTTGATACCTAACTTCATGCGATGAGCTTCATTAACAACTGATCGAAAAGCATTAATTCGATCATAGGGATTGTATGGGTCTTTTGAGAACCAACCTTCGACAGCAAAATAACAAGAAGGATTATATCCCCAGTTATAAGCTAACTTCTTATCTGTATCATTGACACCTTCAAAGTCAAAAACGGGTAATAACTGTAAGTGTGTCATACCTAATTTTTTAATATAGTTTAAGACACTCCCTTTAAGAAGTTTACTATCTTCAATTAAACCTTCAAAAAGACCTGGATGTTTGACATCAAGATGAACTGAAAGATCACGCACGTGGCCTTCATAAATGACAGCATCTGTCATGTGTTTTAGCGTTATTGGTGTTGGCATGATCGGATCTAATGCATCCCAATCGATGATGTATGAACCATCATAAGCCATCGCATCCGCATAAGGGTCTAAAACATCTTTAAATTCATTGACGAGTCTTATTTGATAATGATACTTCTTATTGACCATGTCACCATCAACAACTCTTTCCCAAACAGGTTCATGATATGTCATCGGATAGACGATCTCATCGATGACGACATTGATTTCTTTTGCAACAGGTGAAAAAACGGTAAACTTTGTTGATGTTTTACCATAGTCATAACCAAGTTTGCCATCGTATCTAAAACGATTTTCAAATTCCTTAGTTAACGTCACGAGTCCAATTTCTACAGGATATGTTTGATGATTGATTTCAATTTCATCAACGAGGTGGAGTTCCAAAGGTCTATTTGCAACAAAATATTGATTATAACCTTCATTTTTAACCCATTTAATTGTATAATCCGGAATCTTGATGTCGGTGATATAAGCATCTGATTCGATGCGAAGTAACGTCATGCTGTCAATAAATATTCTCATATGATATGTTCCTTTAAGGTGTCAATAATGATGGGCTCGTCATAGACTGGCAAGATACCTTTCGTGACAATGATTTCTTTTTCATCGATGAAATTCGTGTAGGTGCCATCGATGAGTGGTACCTTCACTTCTGTTTTACCTTCCAGATTGAAAACACCAACAACAGCGTGGTTCTGATAGTGATGTGACATGACAACAACACCATCATGTTCATGAATCAAGGTATGCCCATATGCGAAAATGGGTTGTTTTTTAAACTGTGCAAGTCGTTTAAAAAACGGTTCTAATGATGTGGTTTGATTCCATGGAATAACATCGTATTCAAACAATGAAGGTTGATGTGTTACTTGATGTTCCATACCTGCATAGATAAATGCAGTACCCTTCATAAAGAAGCTTAGCGCAACCATGTTTTTAAAGTGATGTTCATCTCTCACTTTAGAGCGTAAACGAGGTTGATCGTGTTTTTCAAAACTTCTGAGTTT
>DAOTHC010000075.1:0-2911 GCA_035447465.1 Acholeplasmataceae bacterium | reverse complement strand
GAGTTTAATGTAGTTTGCTGGATAAATCACGTCTTGCTTATCAACAGAAATCATCCAGTCCTTTAATGCTTGAGGATCTTGTAGATAATGATTCATATCATCAAAAATATCATAATCATAAAGAATATCAAAGGCTTGATACATTTCAGCATCACTATGACAGTCAAAACCTAAATGTCTTAAATATTTGATAAATCCTGGATGAACAGATTCAGATAACCAAATCATATCGGGATTGATGATACTAACTTTTTCTCTAGCCTTTAGCCAAAAATCAAGTGGTATTAAAGGTGCAACATCGCATCGAAATCCATCAACTTTTTTAGCCCAGAAACATAAAACATCAATCAGTTCATCCCACAGGGATGCTTGTCTAAAATCAAGATCTGCGATATCGCTCCAATCGCCAACGCGATTTGCAAGTTCACCTTGATGGTTTCTAATATACCACTCAGGATGACTATTTACATAAACTGCATCTCGTGATGTGTGATTAAATACGATATCCATCATGACTTTTAGACCACGCCCATGAGCTTCATTAACCAATCGATCAAAATCTGCCATCGTACCTAAATCTGAGTGTATTTCACGGTAGTTAACTATGGAATAAGGGCTGCCTTGGCTGCCCTTTCTTGCTTTTTTTCCGATGGGATGTAATGGTAGTACATAGATGACATCAACACCAAGATCTTTGATGCGATCAAGGTCATTGATCACACCTTTTAAGTCATGGGTTTTGCTGTGTTGTCTAGGAAATACTTGATAGAATGTCCATGTTCTTAACATGATGTCTGTTTGTTTAGCCATCTTTAATCACCTCTTAAAATGTGATTTTCTTTAACTTCCAAATGTCATCATTATATTGTTCAATCGTACGATCTGATGTGAAATATCCTGAATTAGCAATATTTGAAATCGACATTGCTAACCAGCGTGTACGATTTTTATATGCGCTGTTTGCAACCTCATGTTCTTTCACATAGGCAGCAAAGTCTTTCATCACTAAGAAATAATCGCTATTGAGTAATGCGTTTAGAATGTAGTCAAAATGTTGTGGGTTTGGATTAATCTTTCTAATGAACTGGAAGACTTGTTGAAGTCTTGGATCTTGATCGAAGATTTCTCTTGGCTTGTAGCCATTGAACGTGTGTAATTTCGTTACTTCTTCAGCAGATAAACCAAAGATAATTTCATTTTCAAATCCTGCTTTATCAACGATTTCAACGTTTGCACCATCCATGGTACCGATGGTAATCGCACCATTCATCATAAACTTCATATTACCAGTACCTGAAGCTTCTTTAGTTGCTGTAGAAATTTGTTCTGATAAATCAGCAGCTGGCATAATATATTCTGCATAAGTGACATTATAGTTTCTAACGAAAACAACCTTGAGTAATTCATTGGTTTCTTTGTCGTTATTGATAATATCTGCTACGGTATCAATTAACTCAATGATAGATTTTGCCATATGGTAGGAAGGTGCCGCTTTTGCACCAAAGATAAATGAGTGTGGGTAATATGATTCTTTAAACGTATGATCAGATTTAAGGCGTTGATAAACATAAATGATGTGCAAAATGTTTAATAATTGACGTTTGTATTCATGAAGACGCTTCACTTGAATATCAAAGATACTATCAACGTTGAGTTCAACACCTGTATCTTCTTTAATACGTTTTGCAAGTGCAATCTTCTTAGCACGTTTCATTAAGTCGACTTTGAACTGTACATCACGATCAAAGCGATACTGATCAAACTTGACAAGTTTAGTTAAATCTTTATGCCAATCTGTGCCAATGGTTTCATCCAAAATAGAAACAAGTTCGGGATTGGTATGAATGAGCCAGCGACGATGGGTAATACCGTTGGTCTTGTTATTAAACTTGAGTGGGTATAAATGATAGAAGTTCTTCATTTCAATATTTTTCAAAATATTGGTATGAAGTTCAGCAACACCATTGATTGAGAAAGAACCATAAATACAGATGTGTGCCATACGAACATGATTTTGTCCAATCAAACCCATGAGATAGATTTGTTCTTTGTTAAAGCGTCCGTCTGATTCCAAGATAAACTTGAATCTACGGTTCATTTCTGCAACGATTTCATAGATACGTGGTAGAAGATTTCTAAAAATACCAATATTCCACTTTTCTAAAGCTTCAGCTAAAATGGTATGGTTGGTAAAAGCGCAAGTACGTTGTGTAATGTGCCATGCTTCTTCGTAACCAATACCTTCTTCATCCATTAAAATGCGCATCATTTCTGGAATAACTAAGGTTGGGTGAGTATCATTGATTTGGAATGTGAAATAGTTAGGTAATTCTCTCACATCTCTACCTAATGCTTTATGATCATTAATGGCTGATTTAACACCAGCAGCACTGAACACATAGCTTTGCATTAAACGCAATGTCTTTCCATCTTCAGTAGAATCATCTGGATAAAGTGAATCTGTGATACGTCTCGTCATTCTGACATATTCTTCACTCTTAACTTCTTGTTTATCAGAAGCTTCTGTTTTCCATAAACGTAATGTTGTTACAACACCATTTTGGTCTCCAACAATTTTGACATCATATGGAACTGCTTTAATCCATTGAGGATTAATAAGTTTTGTATGTTCTACATATCCGAAAAGAGGAATTTCAATGGCTTTATCATCAATTCTCTTTTCCCAAATAAATGGATTATCTAACCATGGATCTGGAAGTTCAATTTGCTTATGATCTTTGATTTCTTGAACAAAGAAACCATGCTCATAACGCAAGCTATTACCATAGAGAGGTAAAGCTACAGATGCTGCTGAATCTAAGAAACATGCTGCTAGTCTACCTAACCCACCATTTCCTAAACCCGCATCGCTTTCTGCATTTTCAACTTCATTTAAATCGAGGTTGAAATC
>DAOTHC010000074.1:0-4913 GCA_035447465.1 Acholeplasmataceae bacterium | reverse complement strand
GACTTTCTTAACGCGATCAATGACTGGAATGATAAAGTGAATACCAACACCTAAAGTCTTGTTATAACCACCTAAACGTTCAACAACCATTGCTTTAGTTTGGGTTACTAATCTAAAACTTAATGCGAAAATGATCAGGAAGACTATTAATGCAATAAGAATACCTGCAATCGCACCTGGTGAAATTAAAACTGGGGGAAACAAACGTAATACATTCATAAATTCATACCTCTTTCTTTATTCTTTATTTTTTAGTCAATTTTTTCTACAATGAGTTTATTACCATCAACATCAAGGACGCGAGCATATTCACCAATGTTGATTGTTTCTTTTGAAATGGCTGCCCAGTCGAGTGAACGGAAAACAACACGGCCAACACTTTCAGGGGTAATTACTTTTGTCACTTGAACTTTCACACCAACCATCGCATCGACGTTGGTCTTAATCTCGTTGGTTTTGAGATACTTTTTAACAACGGGTCTTGTCAAGAAGAGAAGAACACCAGAAATTAAAATGAATGATACGATTTGCCATACAAGACTTTCTTCAAAAACAAGCGCAATGATAAAACTTGGAATAGCTGCTAAAGCAAACCAAATACTAATCATATCAGCGGTTATGACTTCGACAACAAGTGCAATGACGAAGAATGCAAGCCAAAACCACACCATGTATTCAAGCATATTAGACTTCCTCCTTTAGATCGACAAGCAAGACGAGATCCTTGCTTTTCCAATTGGCTTTAAATTTCTTTGTTACGACATTGAAGTCGACGTCGATCATGGTTCCAAGTTCTTCAATAAATGCCTTGTTGGCAATACGACTGTATGAAGAGCGAACTGTAATCTTATACTTATTGGACTCAGGTATGTCGTGTTTAATCGCCTCAGCCTTATGTAAGGGTTTGATAACGACAACCTTCTGGTCTTTATCAATGCCAAGCATAACGCTATATGCGTTTTCAAAAAAGTTGGTTGCAGGTTTATTTAATGTGATATTACCTGCTGCAATGGTCACGATGCAATCTTTTGGCTTTTCGTTGAACCATACGATGTTCATATGTATCACTCCTTACACTTCCATTATACTCCTGATTATTGGAAATGCAAGCAAAATTATTAAAAATTATTATTAATTCATTTTGGTGATTTTTATTAAGGTCACACCATAAGCTTCAAAAACGTCTTTGAAGTCTTCGACATCTTCTTTGTTATCTGATAGTCCTTCAGTGATGTGATTAAGGATAGCTTTGTGTGCATCAAGTGCACCATAACAAAAGAGTTTAATATCATTGATTTGATAGGTGTAACGATATGTTTCTTCATAACCATCGATTTTTACTGCTATAACCTTATCGATGGGAAGAAGTAATTCCTGTTGGACAATCCGTTCATAAAAAGGGATGAGAAAATGAATACCTGGCTGATCAATGATCTTATGAAATGCACCTAAGCGTTCAACGAGTGCAGCTTCATTAACGCGAATAATTTTGATATTTGGTGCAAGAAACAAAATAAATAAAGCTGTAAGAACAATTGCTGCGATAACTTCTTTAGGCATGACACATCTCCTTTAGTAAATAATTTGAAATATAAATGATTTATGATATACTGGTTTTGATCACTACGGGGAGCTATTAAGCTGAGAGGACGTACGAACGTCGACCCGCGAACCTGATCTGGATCATACCAGCGGAGGGATAGTCGATGAATAACATCTATTCAACGTCTAATTTCTTTGGTAATCCATAGAAATTTTTTATTTTCTAGGAGGAAAAGAAATGAGTTTAAAAACAGAAACGAAGCGGATGCTGATGACCATTAACCTGCTTGCAGTAGCGGTAGTCTTGGATCTTGTCGTCAGCGCAATACCTGGGCTAAATGCCAGTATGCCATTTGGTGGGAAATTTTTTGGATTATCAATGTTTCCACTGATATTAATCGGTATGTTGTTCGGTCTTAAGTATGGGTTAATAGCTGGATTTATTTATGCCATGTACAATTTTGGGTTTGATTATCTTGTCTATCTTGATACACTCAGAATCACATTAGAATCATGGACAGGTGAATCATGGGGTGCATGGAGAATTCTATCCTTAATCGTATTGGATTATGTGATTCCATTTATGGCTTTTGGTTTATCAGGATTTTTCATGAAATCACTCTATCATAAGAGAGATCTTATTACAGGTATTATCACTGTCAGTTTAGTCAGATTAGCATCTGCAACATTATCTGGCATCATTTTATGGAGCAGTAGTATTCAATATGCGGTATCTGAAGTAGAAAACGGCAATCAAGATCCCAATCTAGCCACACGGATCTTCGCGTTTGTTGGTAATTCGTTATGGGTATATAGTTTAGTATACAACTTAACCTATATTTTTACGACAACAGTGCTTGTGATCATCATTTCACTTGTCACCTACAAACGTCTTCAAATTATATTCAGCCCTGTATTAAAACCATTAAGTTAAAAGATATTTTTCAACAACTTTTAAATAATCAAGGCGTGGTTGATAACCAAAGGGTACTTGATGACATGATGTTTTAAACGTATCATAAGGGATGGATTTTCGTCCCTTTTCTTCATGCTGTTCATCCCAGAAAGTAAAAAGAATATTTGCTGGTAATAAATAATATTCATTATAGACTTTAAAATGGACGATAAGAAAAGCAATCCCACCCTGTTTCGTCACTTGTTTTAAGTGATCAATTTGATGAGGGTGAACGTTTTTTAAAGGCATAGACGTTTTTGAGTTGGTTTCTTTCGCATCAAAATCGATATAATGTCCTTTAAAAATACCGTTGAAATCAGTTGTAGAAGGTGTTTTATAGTAAGCTTCCGTAATCTTTGCTTTATTGCGTGCCGGATAACTCACTGAAACAACTTGAATCGGTGTAGGCTTTTTATGTATAACTGCAATATCATGATTTAAATAAAAAAGATTACTTGCTTCAATATCTGATTCAAGTGTCATACCAAGATTGGCATAGTTTGTTGTCTTTGTTTGTATCTTTCTTTTTATCGGATAATTGATCATATGATTTCACCTATTATCATCATAACACAGTTATGAGTTAAAAAGATTGAGTAATCAAAAAAACATGGTATAATATGCTTTGTAAAAGACGTTACTAAGGAAGTGTTTAAATGAGCAAGATTCGTTTTTTTGCATTAGGTGGACTTGGAGAAAATGGGAAGAATATGTATGTGATCGAAGTCGATCAAAACTACTTTATTCTTGATGCTGGTATTAAATATCCAAGCGCAGAACTTTATGGTGTTGATGAAATTATTCCTGATTATCGCATGATGATTCGTGTGAAAGATAAAATCAAGGGTATTTTTTTGTCGCATGCCCATGAAGATCATATCGCAGCACTTCCACATCTTTTAAAAGATTTAAATGTACCTGTTTATGCAACTAACTTCACAATGCAGATTGTTGCTGACATGCTTAAGGATGAAGGTTACAATTTAGAGGAACTAACACTCAATACGATCTCACAAAATTCGATTATCAAGTTTGGAAATGTTCGAGTGACATTCTTTAACACGACTCATTCAATCCCTGAATCTGTCGGGATTGCTGTACATACGATTGATGGGGTCATCGTTTACACATCTGATTTCACGTTTGATCAAAGTTCAGATATTAAATATCAAACAGACTTTAGAAAAATCAATGAATTATCAGAAAAAAATGTACTAGCTTTATTAACTGAATCACTTGGTTCAACCTTGGAGTTAAATGGTGGCGTCAGCATGAGTTTAAACCATCGTTTAAACAGCATTTATGCGAACGCTGACGGTAGAATTATTGTGACATTGTTCTCATCTGATCTAAGAAAAATTCAACGTATTATTGATATTTCTTTAGCACATAAAAAGAAGATCGCGATTATAGGACGTCGTGCTCAGCGCATTGTCGATATCGCTATTCATAGTGGTTATTTATCGATTCCAAGCGAAGCACTAATCAATTTAAGATATATCGATGAAAAAAATAAAAATGATGATGCCAATATTGTAGCACTTGTTACAGGTAGCCGTCATGAACCTTTCTTTATGTTACAACGTATGTGCAAAAAGTCAGATCGTCTCATTCACATCAGTGAAGAAGATACGGTCATTTTAATGACGCCACCAGTTCCAGGAACTGAAAAAATGGCTGCCAGAACATTAGATGTCTTATATCGAAGCGATGCACAAGTTAAAGTGATTGATAAGAGACTGTTAACATCTGCTCATGCTACTGCAGAAGAAATCAAAATGATGATGAACTTACTTAAACCCAAATACATCATCCCAACCATTGGTGAATATCGTCATCAATATGGTGTGAAACGATTAGCTCAAGAAATTGGATATCTTCCAGAAAATGTGTTCTTACTGGATAACGGTGATGTCTTAACCTTTGATGAACAAGACGTTTATGTTTCTAAAGGAGATATCAATGTCGGTGAAATCTTAATTGATGGTACTGCTGTCGGTGATGTTAATGATTTCGTGATGAAAGATCGTGAACTTTTAGCTGAAGATGGTGCGTTATTGTTAGTCGCTCATGTCAGTCCAAAGACAAAACAGATTTTAGGTGAAGTAACGATTGTTACCAAAGGATTTGTTTATGTTCAAGAATCAGAAGAACTTTTAGCTAAAGTCAAAGAAACATTTATGGATGTATCTAAAAAGCATCTTGATGGTAAGTATATCAACTGGAATGAATATAAGCGTGACGTTAGAAACGAAGTTAACCGCTATATTTATCAGGAAACAAGACGTTCTCCGATTACGATTCCAGTCATTATTTCAACTGAAGCCAATTAATAAAAAAAGAAAGATAGCGTGTGCTATCTTCAGACTGTTGAAAAAAGCTAGTTTTGAAATTTCAGTGTATGGATGAACTTCAA
>DAOTHC010000073.1:0-5004 GCA_035447465.1 Acholeplasmataceae bacterium | reverse complement strand
AAAGAAGAAGCTAAAGCAGAATAATTAAAGGCCTTCGGGTCTTTTTTATTTCTTTTCGAAAATTATGATCGAATACATAGCAAATGATCCTCAGGGAACCATCATGTATCAAACAGATGGCATTACATATCATAAACACTCACTTCTACATACGATAGACGACCTTTGTGAGAGCTATCTTTTTTCGTATGAAGGTTATCGAAAAGCAGTTGATCATCAACTTAACATCAAACATTTAATCCCTATTTATTTAGATGAAGATACGCAATTAATCACGATTAAACGATATCGCGATTACGATAATATCTTCATTAATTATCAAGCCATTTCATCAGTTTCAAAGCATGATCAAGGATTGATGATCAGCTTCATCAGTGGACGAGAAATCTATATAAAGATGTCTTTATATAGCTTCAATCAACAAATTGAAAAACTGGTAAAGATTAGAAATACTAAAGTAAAACACTTTCATAGACTTAAAGATAGTAAATGTTTATAAATAGTGTTATAATAAAAACGGCTAAAAACAAAGACGATAACAACGATTTAGGAGGAAATTATATGGCAAAAAAAACAGTAAGAGACATTCAAGTTAAAGGCAAAAAAGTATTAGTACGCGTTGATTTCAACGTACCTATGAAAGATGGTATCATCACAGATGAAAACCGTATCGTTGAAGCACTACCAACCATTAAATATATTATTGATCAGGGTGGACGTGCGATTGTGTTCTCACATCTTGGACGTGTTAAGGACGAAAGCGATAAAGCTTCAAATTCATTAGCACCTGTTGCAAAACGTTTAAGCGAACATTTAGGACAGGTTGTTAAGTTTGTTCCTGTTACACGCGGTGTTGAACTTGAAGTAGCAGTTGCTGGATTAAAAGATGGCGAAGTTCTCATGTTTGAAAACACACGTTTTGAAGATTTAAATGGCAAGAAAGAATCTAAAAATGATGCAGAACTTGGTAAGTACTGGGCTTCATTAGGTGATGTCTTTGTCAATGATGCGTTTGGTACAGCTCATCGTGATGCTGCATCTAACGTGGGAATTGCTGCTAACATTAAAACAACAGTAGCTGGTTTCTTATTAGAAAAAGAAATTAATTTTATTGGTGGAACTCTAGAAAACCCAGAAAGACCTTTTGTCGCAATTCTTGGTGGAGCTAAAGTCTCTGATAAGATTGAAGTGATTCAAAACCTATTAAAGATTGCTGATAAAGTCATTATCGGTGGTGGTATGGCGTTTACATTCTTCAAAGCAATGGGCTATGAAGTCGGTAAGAGCTTACTCGAAGCTGACAAGGTAGATTTAGCAAAATCTTTATTAGAACAAGCAAATGGCAAAATCGAACTTGGTGATGATGTCTACACAGGAAAAGCATTCGATGCTGAAACTGAAAGAAACGTCCGCAAGATTGATCAAATTCCTGCAGATGAAATGGGTCTAGATATTGGACCAAACACCATTGAAATCTTTAAATCATACATTCAAAATGCTAAGACCGTTGTTTGGAACGGCCCACTCGGTGTCTTTGAATTCCCTAAATTTGCTGAAGGTACAAAGAGTGTTGCCAATGCAATCGCTGGTATTAAAGATCAAGCAACAACCATTATTGGTGGTGGCGATTCAGCGGCAGCAGTCATTCAATTTGGTCTCAAAGATGGCTTTACACACATCTCTACAGGTGGCGGTGCATCCTTAGAATATTTAGAAGGTAAGGTACTCCCAGGTATTGCATGTGTTGATGATAAATAATGGATATTGGAAAAAAAATTAGAGCACTTCGCTTAGGTAATAATTTAACCCAAGAAGAATTAGCAAATCGTTTGGAACTAACCAAGGGATACATCTCACAATTGGAAAACAACTTGACATCTCCCTCGATGCAAACACTATTTGCTATTTTAGAAGTGCTTGGAACAGATGTTCATGAATTCTTTAGCAAAGAGGAAGAAAGAACGCTTGTTTATAAAAAAGAAGATTTCAATGTGAAAGTCAATGAAGATTTAAAGCATATGATCAGCTGGATTGTTCCAAATGCGTTAAAATATGAAATGGAACCCATCATCATTGACATCGAACCAGGTGGTCAATCAGAAATGGATGATCCGCATGCTGGTGAAGAATTTGGCTACGTACTCGAAGGTCAAGTCACCTTAGTTATCAATAAGAAAAGATATATTATTAGAAAAGGCGAAACGTTTTATTACTTGGCAAATAAAGAGCACTACCTGATGAATAACAGTCACCTACATGCTAAAGTACTTTGGATAAGTACGCCACCAATGTTTTAATGGAGGAAATATATGGAAAAAGAAATTATGATTAGAAGTACCCAAGGATTACATGCAGCACTTGCTGCAAAAGTCGTTCAAACAGCATCAAAATATGCAGTTGAAATTGAACTTCATTACCACAACAAAGTTGTTGACCTTAAGTCTATCTTAGCTTTAATGTCACTCGCAGTACCTCACGGTGAAAATGTTCGTATTGTTGCTCGCGGAGCACGGGCTGAAGAAGCAATCAAAGACGTTTCAACCATTTTAGGGTAATCGCCATGAGCAGAAAACCACTTATTGCAGGCAACTGGAAGATGTACAAAACCAAAGATGATGCGCTTGCTTTCATCTATGCGGTTAATCTTGAAGTTCCCGATTTAGAAAAAGTAGAATCAGTCATTTGTGCACCTGCCATCTTTTTACGTGATCTCGTTAAACGAGAAGGTGAAAACCTACGCATTGGCGCACAAAATATGCACTATGCACAAGAAGGTGCATACACAGGTGAACTCTCTGCAGGCATGTTAAAGAGTTATGGTGTTGATTATGTCGTTATTGGACACAGTGAACGTCGTGCTTACTTTAATGAAACAGATGAAACAGTCAACTTAAAGGTATTAACAGCTGTTAAAGAAAACATCACACCTATTATTTGTGTTGGTGAGTCTTTAGAAACACGTGAAGAAGGAACAACCAATGCCTTCGTTAAAAAACAAGTTGAAAAAGCATACCTTAATGTCTCAGCATTTGATGCTTTAAAGACTGTGATTGCTTATGAACCCATCTGGGCGATTGGAACAGGTAGAACAGCAACTCCTGAACAAGCTAATGAAACCATTATGGCAATTAGAAATGTGATCAAAGAACTGTATAGCGAAGAAGTTGCAGAAACAGTTCGTATCTTATATGGAGGTTCTGTTAACACGAAGAATGTTGATAGTTTACTAGCAATGTCAGACATTGATGGTGCCCTCGTTGGTGGTGCATCACTTGATCCAAATTCATTCTTAACACTCGTTAGAGCAGCACTTAAAAAATAGCAAACCCGTTCTACGAACGGGCTTTTTTTTACACATCTTCTGTGCATGTTAACAATGTAATTGTGAATTTTATCTTAAGATGTTTGGCAATTAATTGGTTGTATGCTACAATAAAACTGTACTTAAACATAGCGCTGGGGGCGGCGGAGTTAGGTATTAAAGTTAGCCCATTCAACAAGATTTCACAGATGAAACAAAGTTGACTTTTTTATCATGAAAGGAACGTTATGATGACAACTAAATTGAGACGTTTAAAGAAGAAAAACATACTCGTACATGGTTTGATTTTGATTTTTTTAATTGTAGTTTATGGACTACTGATGTTAGTTTTTGAGGATGAGCCCGTCATGATGCATATCACAACAGGTATCATAGCATCATTATGCCTTGTGTCTTTTATATTAGGAATTTATCATATTAAACATCAGTTTATCCATAAAAAGGTGAAAGTTACGGCTATTAAGGAAACCATTCCTTACCCACAAAAGTTTGTTGATCCACTTGTTGATGTGGGCTCTTTCCTTAAAACATACCGGCATAAAAAGGCGATTATTCCTGATTATATGATTGAATTTCGTGAAGGAAGAACGCTATACCTCTATCAGATGATTCAAGAACCGTCAGATGAATCCTACACCATATTAAAGATTAATCACGATCATGTTGCATTAGTCTTAGATGATAACAAACGTAAGAAGTTATTACATTTAAGTAATGTAGAATTAGTTTCATAGCACCTTTGGGTGCTATTTTTGTTATAAGAGAAGAAAAAAAGGATTGTGCGAACACAATCCTTTAGTTTTATCTGTTGTAGAATTCAACGATAAGTTGTTCATTGATCTCTTGTAGAATTTCATTGCGTTCTGGATAACGAACGAAAGTTCCAGTCATCGTATCTTTATCAAATGATACGAAATCAACGGATGCATATTGAGCTTCAAGAGCTTCTAAAACAACTTTTAAGTCTCTTGATTTTTCTCTTAACTGAATCTTTTGGCCTGGTTGCATACGATAAGATGGAATATCAACCTTTTTCCCATCAACTAAGAAATGACCATGGTTAACTAATTGACGAGCCTGTGATCTTGTCTTAGCCAAACCTAAACGGTAGACGACATTATCAAGTCTTGATTCAAGTAGCTTTAAGAAGTTTTCACCGTGCTTACCAACTCTTAAGTTAGCTTCTTCGAATGTCTTTCTGAATTGTTTTTCAGAGACACCATAGGTGAATCTTACCTTTTGCTTCTCATGAAGCTGTGTACCATAATCACTCAACTTAGAGCGACGTTGTCCATGTTGACCTGGTGCATAAGGACGCTTCTTTAATTCTTTACCTGTTTCGGAAAGAGAATAGCCCAAACGACGTGAGATCTTCCATGTAGATCCTGTGAAACGTGACATAATTTTTACCTCCTTTTTGGTATATGGTAGGCAAAAACTGCAAATGATTTATATCGAAGGTATCCCGATGTTCTGTTCGCCATTAAGCAGTAAATGGTTACTAAGGGCTCCAATCTGGGTAGGGATCTCACTTCGTATAAAAAGTTGCCTGCTTTTTACCGACGCTTTTCATTTTACCCTATAGGGTATTATTTGTCAATGACTTTAACAAGTAATTGGACGAATTCTTCAAAGAATACAATCAAATCTTTATCAAATCGATTTAAAACGGGTGCATCAAC
>DAOTHC010000072.1:0-5014 GCA_035447465.1 Acholeplasmataceae bacterium | reverse complement strand
TGAAATCATAGGCTAACATAATCATTTCAGCATCTAATGCTGGATCAACAGCACCTATCGCTTCAACACCAAATTGGTAAAACTGACGATATCTTCCCTTTTGAGGTCTTTCATATCTAAAATTAGGACCAATGTAAAAGACTTTTTCAAGTTCTTGAGATGCGTATAACTTATTTTCGACATAACTGCGAATGATACCCGCTGTACCTTCTGGTCTTAACGTTAATCTGCGATCACCGCGATCATCAAAATCATAAGTCTCTTTTGTTACCATATCAGATAATTCAGTCTGACGGTGGAACACTTCACTATATTCCATAATCGGTGTACGCATTTCCTTGATATTATAAAGTTTTAAAATGTCGTGAATTTTTTCTTCGAGTGCATGCCACCGGTATGACTCATTGGGTAGAACATCATATGTTCCTTTGACTTTGTTGATTTGCATAATAATTCTCCTTTGTTAATTCATATACATAAAGATCATCTTTGATCATATTTTGATTTTTTTGATATGTGAGTATATCAACACCAACTTTGTTAAAATGGTTTTTCTCGATAACTCTTTGGCTTGCCAGATTGCTCTTTAAATGTTTGATGTGTATCACATCATAACCCAAGTAATCAAATCCAGCAGCAATCACATGTGATAGTGCTTTTGTCATGACACCTTGATTCCAGTAATCCTTGTGGATGACATAGCCAATCTCAGCACCATTCTCATCAGGTTTTTTCGAATGAAAATCAATCGTTCCAATCATTTTTTGTTTCTTAAGATCGATGATGGCATATCCCCTAGGAAGTCCTTTTTTAACCCTGGGATAGAAGATACCTTTAATAGCCTTCTTCGCTTCATGAGGCTTTTTAAATGGCCCCCATGTTAAAAATTTTGTGACGTCTTCATCTTTGCCATAGTCAAACATATCACGATAATCTTTTACAGTGATTGTTCTTAACATATAGTCATCAAAGATGATTGTTGGCATATGCTTATAGCGTTTTCTCATACGACTCCATAAAATAAAAACGTCCTTTAAAAAATCTCTAAGGACGTAAAATTACGCGGTACCACCTTAGTTCTAGAAAAATCTAGCCCTCATTAATATCTTGTTTTGTCTCCAAAGGTGTCACAGATCCTTATCGGATTTCCTTTTTCATAGACGATGTACTTTCAGTAACATGATATCGTAAAATTAGCGATTTGTCAATTAAAATTCAATCAGGATGGTAACAGGTCCATCATTGATGGATGATACCTTCATATCAGCACCAAAGACACCTTTTTTAACCACGTGATCTTTTGCTAGAGCATGACAAAAAGCTTCATATAAAGGATTGGCATGTTCAGGTCTTGCTGCTGTGATAAATGATGGTCGATTATTCCCTTTCGTATCACCATAGAGTGTGAACTGTGAAATAACTAATACAGATCCGTCAACTTGAGACAATGATAAATTCATTTTACCTGCTTCATCTTCAAAAACACGGAGTGCATGAATCTTTTGTGCCATCTTTTGGACATGATCCATCGTATCATCAACGTGAATACCTAAATACACTAAGAATCCTTTTTTAATGTCACTTATGTGATTGCCATCAATCATAACAGATGCTTCTTTCACACGTTGAACGACAGCTCTCATTTGAAATCCCTCTCAACACTATATACTTCACTGACTTTTCTTAAATTAACCATTAAATTTTGAAGTTGTGCACTATTGTTAATCGATACTTTTATTTTGATAATCATTTCAAGTGTTGATGTTGTAATGGCACTAACTTCAGCAATAGCAATTTGTGAAGCATTGACGGAAGTGACAACTTCTGTTAATAAGGTAGGCTTATTACTTCCCACAAGTTTAATCCAAGTTGGATATTTACGTGTGATATTATCTGCCCAATAAGCAGCAATCAATCGGTTATCCTCAAACTGTTTACAGTTAGGACAGAATGTTGCGTGAATGACAATTCCTGATTGTTTAGAAACATAACCAATAATGGGATCTCCTGGAATAGGTAGACAACAGTTTGCTAGTTTTAACTGAGGTGAAGATAGTCCTTCTATCACGACACCAGTTTCACTGTGTGTGGTTAATTGTCGTGATGCTTTTTCCATTTGACGCTGTAATAAAACTTGAGGATCTGTTTCAAGACCTAAAAGTTTATTGACAACGGTTTTAGGTGATAGGTTTCCTTTACCAATTTCTAAATACATATCGGAAACTGATGTAATCATGTTTTTCTCGAAATGCTTTTTAACAAAAGCGTCATCGACACCTTCGGTAACTTTATGAGCAACAAATTCACGATCCAGTGCATCTTTACCCATTTGCATAATCGAATCTTTATTAAGTTTATTTAAAAAACTCTTAATTTTATGCTTTGCATGAGCTGATTTTGCAATCTTTAACCAGTCTTCACTTGGTCCTTGAGAATTCTTGTTAATTTTAACACTGACAATATCGCCTGTATTAAGTTCATAATCAAGTGTGACTATGCGATTGTTAACGATCGCTCCAACCATTTTATTACCGACATCGGTGTGAATCCGGTACGCAAAGTCAATCGGTGTTGCACCTTTAGGAAGTTCGATGACTTCACCTTTAGGTGTAAACACATAAACATTGGCATCTAAAATATCACCTTTAACGGTACCAACAAATTCTTCAGCACCACCCGATGTTTCATCGGTATCTTCACTCATCTTTAAGAGTTCACCATACCATTTAAGCTTTTGAGCAATTTCAAACTGCTCTTTTTCTTTTGAGTATGTCTTATTTTCTTTATATGCCCAGTGAGCTGCGATCCCGTATTCAGCAATCTGATCCATTTCAGGTGTTCTGATCTGTACTTCAAATAGCGTTCCATCATCAGATAAAACCGTTGTGTGAAGTGATTGGTACATATTGGGTTTTGGTACAGCAATATAATCTTTAAACCGTCTTGGAATCGGTGTGAAATTAGCGTGAATGATACCTAATGCTTGATAGCAAGTTTCAATCTTATCAACAATAATTCTAACAGCTAATAAATCATAAATATCTTCAAATTGTTTATTATCTTTAACCATCTTTTTATAGATAGAAAAGATATTTTTAATGCGGCCTTTAATTTCAAAATCATGGAGCTCAGATTGATTAAATAAGATCTTGATATTGGATATGACTTGATCAATTGAA
This sequence comes from Acholeplasmataceae bacterium, assembly GCA_035447465.1. GTDB lineage: Bacteria > Bacillota_I > Bacilli_A > Acholeplasmatales > Acholeplasmataceae > Peloplasma. The sequence goes on along the minus strand of DAOTHC010000072.1, from coordinate 1,835 downwards.
GCTTCACGTTCCGCTTTTTTAGCTTGAATCATATTGGATACACGATAGTACATCGGTGGATCTGTATATCTTAAAGAGCGGTCTTCGAGTTCCGCTTTGATTCTAAAGATACCAAGTCTATGAGCTAATGGCGCATAAATTTCTAACGTTTCAGTTGCAATTTTATACTGCTTTTCAGGTGTCATTGAATCAAGGGTTCTGATGTTGTGAAGTCTATCAGCAATCTTGATTAAAATAACACGTATATCTTTTGCCATCGCAAGCAGCATCTTTTGATGGTTATCTGCCTGTGAGACTTTCTCATTAAATGAAAGTTTACTGATCTTGGTGACACCATCAACAAGTTGAGCGATATCTGAACCAAACTGTGATTCAACTTCCTTTAAGGAGAGTGATGTATCTTCAACTGTATCGTGCAAAAGTGATGCAACAAGTGTTGCAGGTCCACCATGAAGATCGGCAATGATCTTTGCAACAGCAACAGGATGAGTAATATAGGGTTCTCCACTTTTTCGAAGTTGACCTTCATGTTTTTCCTTCGCTAAAAAATAAGCCTTTTCAATGAGTTTGATGTCAGCTTCTCTTTTAATGTAAGACGAAAACGATTCAATTAACGATTGAAGTAAAGAATCCGTGTTAAAACCACCCTTATTAATAGGTTATTAAGGTGAGTATATCATATCCACCTAGTTTTTCTCTACCATTTAAGTCTGCTAATTCGATTAAAAAGGCTAAACCGACTACTTCAGCACCTAATTTTTCAACTAGTTTGATGGTTGCATCCATCGTTCCACCAGTTGCTAATAAGTCATCAACGATTAAAACTCTGTCACCAGGTTTAACCGCATCAGCATGCATACATAGTTCATTTGAACCATATTCAAGATCATATGAAACACTGACAGCTTCACGCGGTAATTTGCCTGGTTTACGCACTGGAGCAAATCCAACGCCTAACTCTGTAGCTACAGGGCATCCAAAGATAAACCCTCTCGCTTCTGGTCCAACAATCAATGTTGCTTTTTTCTCACGTGCAAACGTTGAAAAAGCTTTTGCAGCATAGGCGTATGCTTTACCATTTGACATCAGTGGTGTGATATCACGAAATAGAATGCCTTTTTTTGGAAAATCGGGTACATCTGCAATAAATTTTTTTAAGTCCATGACTACCTCCAAATAGCGCTCCTTAAAGAAAAAAAGGGTATGCGACTACCTCATTATTTTATCTCATTTTATGCTTTTTAGCAAGTGTGCTATAATGTAAAGTAGGTGATTCTATGAAGCCATTAGCATATCGTATGCGACCAGAAAAATTTGAAGATGTATATGGACAAGACCATCTTGTGGGCCAAGATGGTGTTTTAGTACAAATGCTTGCTAAAAAGAAGCTTTTATCGTTTATTTTGTATGGTCCTCCTGGTACAGGTAAAACAACGATTGCAAATATTTTCGCAACCACTTCGGGTTTAGATCATTATTATTTTAATGCATCAACCGAATCAAAAGCACGTTTAAAAGATATTTTGGATACGACGAGCTATCACGATATCATTATCGTCATCGATGAAATCCATCGCATGAAGACCGATGTACAAGATTATTTACTTCCCTTTATGGAAAATGGTAATGCTACCGTCATTGGTTTGACGACATTAAACCCTTATCAATCGATCAACATGGCAATCCGTTCAAGATGTCATCTCTATGAAGTTAAAAAACTTGATGATGTTACCATTGAAAAAGCTTTACTACAAGCCATCAAGGAACTTGATATCGATATCAGAATTGATCAATCTGCACTCAATGCGATTGTGAGATATAGTAATCACGAAATT
>DAOTHC010000071.1:0-5036 GCA_035447465.1 Acholeplasmataceae bacterium | reverse complement strand
AGATATAGCGATCAAGTGGCTTACCTGATATCGTAATCTGTCTAACGATAGCGCCTAAACCTTGAGCGTTTAATTCATCAATTTGAGCAAGATAATCATCTAACATCGTTTCAAGACCACCTAAATCAGGAAGTCCTCCAATCGCGAGTTCTGTATCTCCGTCAGTGTGATCAATCGGAGTACCTGAAGTTTCTATGCTCAAGAAACTTGTCATAATCAAAAGGGGTAATAAAACAACAAAAGCAACCAATAAACCTTGAAAAGCACCCATAAAACCACCAAAGAAACGTCCAAAGAAGTTCTTCTTATAACGTTTTTGTGGCTTATAGTTCTTTCTGCCTTCATCGATTGCTTGTTCATACATTTTATCGTTTTGACGTCTAATTAAAGCTTTTTTGATACCATAACTCCATATAGGTCTAAAAATAATGAGTGTTAATAAACCTTTAATGAGTGGATAAATGACAATGAAACCAACGATTCTTAAAATGAGGTCAACGATTGCAATAGCAAATGCTGCTAACGTAGGATCTGCTGCATAATCAAAAACCATAGCAGGTATGACACCACCAGCATAACCATTGATCATTTCCAGTAGATTGACCAGGGTGAAACTATTTGATAAGAAAAGATTAATCGAGATGAACGAGATCAGATACAAACTTATAAATGTCGTGATAAACGCGACGATTGTAAAGTAAGTCGATTTGGATCCTCCCCTCAAAAATCCTAGGATGAAGTAGATCACGACGTAAAAGCCGACGATCCCCCATTGGATAATTAATAGTGATGGTATTTCTGGCATACACGATCCCGCCTTTCTCATTCAGTTGGTTATCATCATTTTATCAAAAAAGGCGATATAACTCAATGAAATAAACTACGTTTACCTCGTTCTGGTCATTCGCCTGATGGATTTTACATATTTTTTTCTGGATTGACGTGAACCATGCAGTGAATCACATCTGGAAAGATTTCTTCAATGTGATGATGCACGTTTTCTGCAATCTTGTGTGCATACTCAAGTGTGTGAGTTGCACGTACTGCAATTTCAACATCAACATAGCGCTGTGTCATATGTTTTCTAACCTTCAAATCATCCACATTGATGACACCTTCAATCGATAAGATGGCATCAAAGATAGCTTTAATTTCATCTTCAGATGGTGCTTGATCTGTTAAAAATGAAACGGATTCTTTCGTAATTTGAATCGATAATCTCAATATAAATAATCCGATAATCAAGGCAGCTATGTCATCAAAATAGACATAACCAAACTGTGCGATTGTTAGCCCGATGACTGAGAAACTTGTCGCATACACATCGACAAGATGGTTTTTAGCATCTGCCTTAATGGTTGGGCTATGATATTTTTTACCAATCATTCGGTAATAATAAAATAAGCCAAACTTAATGATCAGTGCTATGATGGATACAACCACGGTATAAATGTGTGGTCCTTCAACATCTGAAGGATTTCTAAAATGCTCGACAATCGCAAATGATGTATCGATCATGATATAGATGGCTGTAGCAAAAAAGATAATGCCTAATACAAAATAAGCTAATCCTTCATATTTCTCATGACCATATGGATGGTCATGATCAGGTTTTTTAGTTGCATAACGCAACACTAAAAGAAGCATCAAACTAATCAGGATATCTGATGATGAATTAAGACCATCGCTGATCAATGCTTGTGCATTCCCCCAAAACCCAAAGGAAAGCTTCAATATAGCTAATGCTATGTTAACGAGTAAACCTACCCTGACAGCTGCTAATATTTCTCTACGAGATTCATTTGTCATGATTGACTCCCTTATTAAAGTTCTTTGATATCGTATAAACGATCTAAAACATAACTGATTTTTCCACGGAACTGATTGATGTTAAGTTTAAATACCATGAAATCTTGATCTAAACGATCACGATATTTTTGATACGTATCCGTGAAGAGTGTGACCTCTAACGTAGAAACACCATCATCTAACTCAAGAAAAGCCATCGGTTTTCCTTGTTTTGTCATGATGACTTTTTGTTTTTTAATACGTGCTAATGTTCTTCCTATTTTACCATCAACAACATCAGAAAGCGATACTAACTGATGTTTTTCAATGAGGTCATGATACATTCTCATCGGATGATATAAAAGATTGAGACCTAAAGCTTCTTTTTCTTGTTCCGCAAGTTCTGCAAAACTATACTCTTCTTTTTCCTGAAGGGTGAAGTCTAAAACATAAAGTTCATAACCCGCTTGGTCAATCTGTTTAGATTGATCCATGGTTGCATGATTTAATCCAAAACCATCTAAAGCACCAGCATGAATAAGCATTTCAACGTTTTTATCATTGATTTCTTTTTTCATGCGTCGTTTAAAGTCTTGGTAATCCTTAAAGGGTCCTTCAGTCTCTCTATTTTCAATCACTTTTTGTAGGGTTGAACGTCCAATACTCTTGATTGCTAAAAGTGGTAAAACAATCTTTTGATCTTTAAGGATGTATTTATCCGTTGATAAATTGATATCGGGTGGCAAGACTTCAATGTGATGTCGTCTCACTTCGGTGATATAATCCATAGTTAATGATTCGTTACCTGTAACAGACGATAACAAAATAGTCATAAAGACTGAGAAATAATTGGCTTTTAAATAAGCCATTTGATAGGCGACAATCGCGTAAGCAACGGAGTGACTACGATTGAATCCATAATCAGCAAATTTAACGATTAAATCATAAATTTCTTCAGCATCTTTTTTAGGTAATCCCTGCTCAATACTCTTTTTGACAAAACGAATACGTTCGTTTTCTAAAATATCTTTATCCTTTTTAGAGATACCCCGTCTTAAAAGATCTGCTTCTGCTAAAGAGTAACCTGCGACATGAGATGCAATTTGCATGATTTGCTCTTGATAAATGATAATACCATATGTTGGTTTTAACAATGATTCAAGTTTGGGATGCATGTACGTAAATGGTTTACCATGTCTTCGTTCGATGTAGTCACCGATATGATCCATGGGACCTGGACGATAAAGAGCAAGTACAGCAATAATATCTTCAAGATGTTCAGGTTTAAGTTTACGAAGTACTTGTCGCATACCAGATGATTCAAGTTGGAAAATACCGGTTGTTTCAGCTTTTGATAAGAGGTCAAATGTTTTTTTGTCATCTAAGGGAAGATCTAATAATGATAGTTTCGTTCCCATGCTTTCAATGATTTTTAACGCATCATCAATGACAGCTAAATTTCTGATACCTAAAAAGTCGATTTTAAGCAGACCTAGTTTTTCAAGTTCACTCGCTTCTAATTGACTTTGATAAAAACCGTTGATACCCGGTTGAAGTGGTAAATGTTCTAAAAGATTTTGTTTAGATAGAATCATACCTGCAGCATGCGTTCCAGTATGACGTGGCAAGCCTTCAATCGCTTTAGCGACTTTAAGTAAACGCATCATGTCATGATCTGTTTCATCCACATCATTATCAACAACGCGTTTGATAATACCCGTAACACGTGTTGGATCGATTTTCATCACACGTGCAATATCACGAATCGATGAACGTAGCGCAAATGTACCAAACGTCACGATTTGAATCATGTGGTGTGCACCATATTTATCTTTGACATATTGTAAGACCTCATCACGTTTGTTATCAGGAAAGTCCATATCGATATCAGGCATGGTAATACGTTCTGGATTTAAGAAACGTTCAAATAGAAGATCATATGTGATAGGATCGACATCGGTAATGCCTAATGTGTAGGCTACCAAGGAACCTGCTGCTGATCCACGACCAGGACCGACTAAAATATCGTGTGTTTTCGCATATTTAACAAAATCATACACGATTAAAAAATAGTCGGGATATCCCATCTTTTCAATAACATCTAATTCATAATTTAAACGCTTTTCGTATAGTTTAATGTCAGCATTTGGTATTTTCTTTAATCGCTTTTTTAAACCAACATGCGCTAAAGATCTTAAGTACTCACGTGAAGTTCCTACTTCAAGTGGGTAAGATGGCATCTCAAAATGTGGTTTTTCAAAATTAAATGTGATGGATGAAAAAACTGATGATAACGTATCAAATACAAAGGGATATTCGATAAACATCTGAAGCAGTTCATCTTTTGTTTTAAAATGATACTGTGCATCCTCAGGAATCACATGATTTTCATCTTCGATTTTAATTAAAGCCTCATAAACTTCTTTATCTTCTTTTTCAAGATATGATGTTTGATGAAGAGGAACCATAGGAATCTTTAAATGTTCTGATAATTTGAATAGCATGGGGGCAATCTTCATTTCTTCATGAAAGGTATCTAAAGATAAACCTAAATAAAAATCATCTAAGTTCTGTTGATAAAATAATGCAGTTTTTTTAGCGAAATCTAAATCATGGCGATCAATGGCTTGATAGATAATAGAATCTAAGCCTGAAGTAACAAAGATCAATCCTTTTTGGTGTCGGATGAGCATATCATCATCTAAATTGTTCTCTGCTTGAATCAGTGCTAGTTTTAATAAATTTTGATAGCCTTGATCGTTCTTAACATAAGTGAAAAAAGAGGTATCCGACAAATCGTGTGATACCTTGAGATAAAGACCTAATACGGGTTTAAGTTGGTGTTTTTGACATTCACGGTAAAGTTCAACCATACCGTGTAAGTTCGTATCGCTTAATGCAATCACATCATACCCACTCTGTTGAGCACGCTCAACGAGTTGGTTGAGATGAATCGTGTTTTTAAGCATGCTATACGCACTCTGTAGATGTAAGATTCCAAACATAGCTTCACCCATCTCTATTATACGACAAAAACCATGGCTTTACTTCATAAAAAAATGCCCGAAGGCATTTTCAATGTGATTAAAAGTTTGCGAAGTCTGCTCCAAATTGGACACATTTTTCTTCTTCTTCAGATGAAGGTGTTGAATTGATGCGTAAACCATCATCAAAGAGTTGTGCACCTGTTGCTTGTGTGCGTTCTACCCAAGCATCCATCCATTCACCCTCGCCCCAACCATATGAGC
>DAOTHC010000070.1:0-5126 GCA_035447465.1 Acholeplasmataceae bacterium | reverse complement strand
AATGCTAAAACTGATAGTACAACCAATATATTAAAAAACGCGATGCCCCAATGGGCAAACGTAATTTGAAAACCGTATTTTAATACAAAAAGCACATCAAAAGATGAGATGATAAATACCATCAAAATGGATTCAATCAGAATGGATTGAGTTGCGAGTTTTTTTATGAATTTCATGCTGATAATCCTTTCTAGATTATTTACATAATCTTTACTATACATATCATATACTTAAACCTCAAAAAAAGCAAGCAAATGGACGGTTAAACGTCTTTTTTGCTTACCTTTTGGAGTATCTTTTTTTCTTCGTCTGTTAATACAATACCCTTGATTAAATCAGGTCGTTTCATTAAAGTTCTTCTGATAGATTGTTCTTTTCGCCACGTTTCAATCATCTGATGATGACCAGATAGTAAGACCTTAGGTACAGCATATCCCTCATATTGTTCAGGTTTGGTATACTGCGGATATTTCAACCATCCATTTTGAAGAGAGTCTGTCTCACTGGATTCTTCATGAATCACACCAGGTACTAAACGTGATACAGCATCAGCTATAATCATCGCTGGCATTTCGCCACCTGTTAACACATAGTTACCAATTGAGATTTCTTCATCAACAAATTGTTCAACACGGGCATCTATACCCTCGTAATGACCACATAGAATTAAGATGTGTTTTTTCTTTGCTAATTCAATCGCTTTTTGCTGATCAAAAAGTTTCCCTTGAGGGGATGTCATGATGATGTGTGTATCGTCATCCTTCAAGGTTTTAATCGCTTCAAAGAATGGAGGAAACATCATGAGCATACCTGCTCCACCACCATAAGGTGTATCATCAATGCGATTATGTTTTAAACTGCTATAATCTCTTAATTGATGTGTAATAATATCGATATAACCATCTTCAATACCTCTTTTAATAATTGATGTATGTAAAAAGGCATCAAAAAAATCTGGAAATATCGTTAAAATATCAATCTTCATAATAATCCCTCAATCGGTGAAATGATAATCTTATCTTCCTTAACATCTTCAACGAATTCTGAAACAAAAGGAACCATCGCTTTCTTTCCTGATGGTGTTTCAATTTCTAAGAGATGCCCTTGTGGGACTGGAATGATGCTGATGACAACACCTAGATAAAGATTATCTTTCGTATAACAAGGTTTATCGATTAAGGATGTGTAATGATAGTCATCATCTTCTAATTCATCGTCGATATCTTCATCAGAATAAACCGGTAATCCTTTATACTTTTCAACATCATTGATGTTGTCATATCCCTTGAACTTTACGATATAAAGATTTTGTTGTGGTCTTACACGTTCAATGATAAATGTGTGTTTCATGCCATCTTTTTCAACATAGATGCTAGCACCAACGAAAAAGCGGTTAAAATCACTTAAATTGTAGATTTTAACCTCTCCTCTAATGCCGTGTGTATTTGTTATATGACCAATGTGAAACTTACTCATGATTAAAATGAGTCAATGTCAATTTGCACGCGTTTACCTTCTTTAGAAGCGCCTGCATAAACAATGGTTCGCATCGCACTGGCAATTTTGCCACCTTTACCTATAACGCGACCTAAGTCAGCTTCATTAACAAGAAGTTGAATGGTGATCGTGTCATCATCTGTTGACAAGATTTTAACTAAAACATCATCCGGGTTAACGACTAATGGCATTATCATATTTTTGATCAGTTTTTCAAAATCAACCGCCATGATTTGTTCCCCCTTTGATTATTTTAAAACGCTATACTTTTTTAACAAGCTCTTTACAGTATCTGTTGGCTGTGCACCGTTACCGATCCATTTTTGTACTTTTTCACCATCGATATTCACTAAGCCCTTAAGGGGATCATAAGTTCCTACGATTTCTAAAAATTTTCCATCTCTTGATCGGGTAGATTCACTTGCTACAACTCTGTAAAATGGTGCTTTATTAGAACCAAAACGTTGTAAACGAATTTTTACTGCCATGTTATGTCACTCTCTTTCATTTTTATTCATATTATCCATTACCATTATAACGATATTTTATTATCTGTCAAGTATTTTTCCTTAACAGATTAAAAATTTAAATTTTCATCGTAGGTTTGTGACGTCCCCACATGTTTAAACCCTTTGACATCCTTGAGTTGTTTTTTTAATTGAGATTCGAGATCTTTGTCTCCATAGCAAACAACATAACCACTTTTTTCAGAAATATAAGCGATGTCGACAGGTAAACTTTTTAATTTTTCAGGAACTTGTTTGCCTTGATAAAAAACAATGTATTGCATGCGATTAGCGTACATGACAACTACCTCCTTTTTGAACAATACCTAACTTATTAGGTGTTTTAATATGGGGTGATACCACCGAGGTCATCTGCTGAAGAAACTCATTGATCATATCTTGAAAAGCTTTTTCTGTTTGAACATATTGCATGACTTCAGGTTTTCCATAGAGTTCAGATTTTGTTTCTGATAGGTTACGAATGGCATCTTTATAATCAGGATGATATGATCCGCCTGTTGTCATAACATCCTCATAGACTTCTTTTGCTTTTGTAAAAGCTAAGATTTCGTTTTGATAAAGGGACGCAATCTTTTGATCAAGTTCCTTCATTTGAATGAATAAAGGATCCGTTTTTAATTCATCTAATACATTATAAGCTTGCATGATGATTTCAGTCATAGAGGTCCTCCGGTTGAAATTCTATAATGTCACCTGGTTGAAGATTTCCAAGTGATAATTTTCCGATTTGAATGCGTTTTAAAACTAATACGTTATATCCAACAGTTTGAAACATGCGTTTAATCTGATGGAATTTACCTTCATCAATCGTGATGAATACTTCTTCTTGATGGGTTTCAAGATGTAGGGCTTTGGCTGTGTACGGTTCATCTTTTCCATCCAATATGGTAACACCTTGCAAAAGTTGTTCTCCATGAGTAAATGGCTTATCTAACGTAACAAGATACACTTTTGGGAGGTGTTTTTTGGGTGAGATGATATCATGTACAAGTGTACCACTCGTTGTCAAGATCAGCAAGCCTTCTGCATCGAGATCAAGTCTACCAGCTATTGAAAAATCAAAGCGATCATAAGGTGGCTTAATGAGATCTGTTGCACATGGATGCAAAGCATCATGATTAGCGGATAAATATCCCTTTGGCTTATACATCATCAGATGGATATCTTTTTTATAGAAAACATTCTCGCCATCAATGTTTATATCATACTTTTCTGGATTTATATCATGTTTAGCTAAAAGAATTCTTTGGTTTTGATAGATGACATGATGTGTATGTAAAAAGTCCTTAGCTTCACTTCGAGTACAATATTTTAATTGACTTAAAAACTTATCGATACGCATCTAGTCGCTCCTTATGATATAATGAGGGGTGAGGTGTTAATAATGATAACAATGAAAAACGTGATAAGAGAAGGACACCCAACTTTATATAAAGTTGCTAAAGAAGTCCGTTTACCTCTATCAAGTCAGGATAAAAAATTACTTAAAGATTTATTACAATATGTCATCAACTCACAAGATGATGAAATCGCTGAGAAATATGAACTTCGTCCTGCTGTCGGTATCGCAGCACCACAGGTTAATCAATCCAAACGGATGTTTGCTGTTCATGTCAGAGATTTTGATGGAACCTTATATTCATATGCACTTGTCAATCCCGTCTTAAAAGCTAAATCAACTGATATCATCTATGTTCCAGGTGGTGAAGGATGTCTTTCCGTCGACCGTGAAACTGAAGGTCTGACACCTCGTTATGGATCAGTTGTCTTTGAAGCACTTAATTATGATATTGAAAAGGATGAACTCGTCCCCGTTGAATTAAAGCTTCATGGTTACGTCGGTATTGTATTTCAACATGAGTTTGATCACATTAATGGCATCATGTATGTTTCAAAACTCTTTCCACAACTTCCCAATGCAAAACCCGCATTTGAATTTGTCACATCAGAAGATGATGAAGACGATACTATTTAAATAGTCTTAAAACAAGTTTAATCTGATTTTCATAAATGTCATCTTCGGTGACATTTTTTGTTTCTTCGTCTGGGAAGATGATCCGTGATAATTCTGTAAGTTTCTTTTCTTTTTGTTTCTTTTCATTAGAAAAAAGTTTTTTGAAAAATCCCTTTTTCTCTTCCTCAAGAGCAAACATGGTGGGATTAAAATGATGGTCAATCATAATGAATCCACTAAAACGATCTCTAACAAGTTTTTTCATAATTTTAAGAACATCAGTTTTACCAAAACCCATCAATTTGGGTTCGTTTTGATGATTAGCATCATGAGCAAAAAAGACGGATGTGTAACTTCTTAATAGACGATAAGCTGTTGTTGTTGATTCATTGGACATCATGATGACAACAGGATCATACGCCATAGTTAAATATTTTGATTTCATCTTTTTAAAGATATAAACATACGTGTTTGTCTTGTACCCTAAAGTCGGTAAAATAACAATTTTCTTAGCAGCACGCTGTGCAGCATCTACATAATCAACCAATTTTTTCTCAATAGTGTCATACTCTTCGATCACATCATTGATCACAGGTAAACGTAAAAAGATATGCGTTACTTTCAAGCGATCTGCAACTTTGAGCATATATTTAAATTCATCGACTGCATTCGCATGTTTCCGTTCATCGTAGAGATCATATGGTAATATATTGGAATCGATGACAGAAACTTTTAAACGCTCACCTTTTAGGTCAACTAATAGTTTCTTTAAATCACCATCTGATAATTCAATCAGAGGTTGTTTATTAAACATCCGCAAAGCGAGATGATCAACACCAAATTTGATGGCTTTTTCCATACATAATGCAAATGATAATGAACCATTGTCATCTAAATATCCAGTTAAAATGGGTTTCATACGTCCCTCCACATATACATAAGTATTGATCCTGCTACACTCACATTAAGACTTTCCACGCGCTTAGTTTTGATGTGAACCGCACCATCAGCAATCTCTTTAACTTCTTCTGAAATTCCGTGACCTTCATTTCCTAAAATAAGCACTGTTTTACCTGTTTGTACAGGATGCCCTTTTTCATGAGCATCTGCATATATCAGTTGATAACCATCTTGTTTGAATGAAATTA
>DAOTHC010000069.1:0-5243 GCA_035447465.1 Acholeplasmataceae bacterium | reverse complement strand
CTTTACCTTGAGCAGGTGTCAATTTACCGGATAAGAGAACTTCTTTCTTTTGTTTAGATTTACCGTTTCTAGCTTCTTCTCTAGCTTTTCTAGCTGCTTCTCTAGCGCGCTGTGCCGATAGGGCACGTGTGATGATGGATGATGCCACTTCTTTGTTTTCTTCTAGGAATGTTGTGAACTTATCATACATCACAAAATCAGTTGCATTTCTTGCTTCTGGTGTACCAAGTTTTCCTTTAGTCTGACCTTCGAATTCCAAGACATCTTCAGGAATACGAAGTGAAAGAACAGCTGTCAATCCTTCACGGATATCAGAGCCATCAAGATTTGCATCGCGATCTTTTAAAATGTTATATTTTCTTGCATAATCATTTAATGATCGTGTTAATGCTGATTTAAATCCGATTTCATGTGTACCACCATCTCTGGTGCGTACATTGTTAACAAAGGATAAGATGTTTTCTTGGTAACCGTCAGTGAACTGTAGAGCAATCTCAATCTCGATCACTTTCTTCTTGTGTTCACCAACTTGATAGGGAGCTTCCATGAGTAAAATATCATTAATGCCATTTTTTCCCATATTTAAAAGTTCGATATAGGATTTAATACCTTCATCGTACTTAAATGACTCTTTTTGTGCTTTTCGCTGATCGACTAAATTCATCTTTAAGCCTTTAATTAAAAAGGCTGATTCTCTAATGCGTTCTTTAATGAGATCATATTGGAAAAGTGTTGTTGAAAATATTTTTGGATCTGGTTTAAACCAGACTGTTGTTCCTGTCTTTTTCGTATCACCGATACGTTCGATGGGACTGATCTTTGATCCGCCATCCATAAAACGCTGACGCCAAATACCACCATCACGACAGATGGTCACTTCAAGAAATGAAGATAGGGCGTTAACGACAGACGAACCTACACCATGAAGACCACCGGATACTTTGTATCCGCTTTGGTCAGAAAACTTACCACCAGCGTGTAAAACAGTATAAATGATTTCTGTTGTTGGTCTGCCTGAAGCATGCGTCTTGTAGGGCATACCACGACCATTATCAGAAACCTCAATCGAATTATCTGATTTGATTGTTACTGAAATTTCACTACCAAATCCCGTTAAGGCTTCGTCAATAGCATTATCGACAATTTCCCAAACGAGATGATGAAGTCCTCTTGCATCGGTAGATCCGATGTACATCCCAGGGCGTTTACGAACTGCTTCTAAACCCTCAAGGATTTGTATCGATTTTTCATCATAGATTTTGTTTTGTTTATTCACATGATCACCAACTTTTTTGTATGACATTATTATACCAAAAAATATAGTCAACTACAACGTTTGATGATGTTTTCTTTTTTCTTTTGACACTCTGTTTGACACTCTGTTTAATCATGATATAATGATTAAGTAACGAGGTGATTTTATGACATATGTGTATATTTTATTGTTGATGGTTCTTTCATATTTTCTAGGATCGATTCCGAGTGGTTTAATTATTGGGAAAGTTTTTAAGAAAGTAGATATCAGACAATTTGGATCGAAAAATACAGGTGCGACGAACGCCATACGTGTTTTAGGTTTTAGATATGGTATTTTTGCTTTCATCTTTGATTTATTAAAAGGCGCATTCGTCATTTTTATTGTCTTTTTAATAGATGATCCATCACTTTATTTAGTCAGTCAATATGAAATCAATATTGCATCTGTTTATGGTGCAGCAGCTGTACTAGGTCATGTTTTCCCTATCTATATCAATTTTAAAGGTGGTAAAGCAGTCGCAACCTCTGCTGGTATGATTTTCGCGATTGAACCATGGGTAGCTGTTGGTGTCATCGTTCTATTCTTAATCATGTTTTTAATCACACGTTATGTCTCTCTTTCTTCAACGATTGCAGCATCTTCAGTGTTAGTATACTTTATCATTCGTGTCTTCTTTGAACACCCACTGTTCAATTTGGCAACCAGAATCATGGATTTAGTGATTGTAAGTTTATTAGCAACCTTAATCTTCATTAGGCATAAAGCAAATTATAAACGATTAAAGATGGGAACTGAATATAAGTTTGTTCCAAAAAAATAACACCTCGCGGTGTTTTTTTTATGACTATTCGATAGGTATACCTAAATCTTTAATGAGTTTGATGTAATCAAAGGCTATGACACCTTGCCAAGCTTTGCTAGCTTTTTCAAAGTCTTCAGGATAGTCCATCCATTGCCATGTGATATCCCATAAGTGTTCATCGTTTTGATGATGAAAAGCTTCATCAATCTCTTTTAATAAAAGTTCAAAGAATACTTGTGAACCAAATGAAGGATGCCCTTTAATGAGTGATGAAGGTTTGGTGACATAGGATGTAAACCAAAGACTTTCATCTTGTTCAATCACATCATCCATGCGAAGGATCATCTGATTTTTAGCTTTGATGTAAGCTTTATCTCTGATATATAGTTCTTGAATATCATCAAGCATTTCAATCAAACAACGCAGTTCATGACGTTCAATCTCTTGATTTGGATCTGCAATCATTGCTAACGCTTCATCGACAACTTTTTTAGCCTTTCGATAGATACTTTCCATTGGATTACCATATTTAATGATGAAACCTGCTAATGATGCTGATGGGTTCATGGAAGTCAAGTCACCTTCTTGTTCCCACCAAGGTGCGTGTGGATAGTCTTTGTTTCTTGTGTCAATCGCATGCCATCTGTTGATCTTGTCATCAAATGTTTGACTTAAATAAGAAAGTGTCTTAGTAACCATGGGATGAAAGGGATCTATGTTGTGATCTCTCATGATGTTAATAGCAACCCATGTTTGTGTCGCACTTGAAAATGGATTGATAAAATCAGGTTCTAGACCATGGCCAAACCCACCATCTTCATTTTGATAAGCACTGAGTGCCATGATGACATCATCTAAACTGCCATCAGAAATCAAAAGTCTTACACGAGCAATCTCAAGTGGACGAGCCACATGAAGCATGCCATGGACAATCTGTTCAATATCTGTTTGTTTCATAGTTCCTCCGAGAAAAAAAGACATATGACTATGTCTTAAGTTTACTTGTATTGATTCATTGATGATAAGATTTGACGAACTTGCTTTTCGGATGGTGTTCTACCCATCTGACGCATCATTTCGCGAATCATTTTTTCATTGACTGGTGGATTCTTTTCCAAATACTTTTTAAACCATCTGCGTGAAAGTAAAAAGCCTACGACACCGCCAACCAATAAAACACCGATTAAAATGAGAACGAATCCCCACCATGCTAAATGTATCATTTCATGCACCTCACTTATGCTAACCATATTTTACTTGATAATATGTGAAATTACAAGCGATTTTCCTCTTAATTGACATATTCACACAATTTCATTTATAATGAGTCATATGACGTTTAATGGGGTGAAGCGATATGGATTTATTCTTTAATTTTGTACTACAAGCTGTCAGCTATTTCATAACAACCTATTTTGTTTATAGCATTTTTGGTAGAAAGAAAAAAATCGCTTATATTTTATTAGGCATTATTTTCATGTCGACGCTTTATCCATTTCTTCAATACGGCAGCACACTTGAAACAAGAGCATTGATTCTTCTTGTTGTTTATGAGGTTGGACCTGTTGTCTTTGCCTTCCTCATCTTTACATCAATCACTGGTGGACTACCAGGGATTAAGTTTAAAAAACGACAATTTACGAAGAAGAATCCCTATAAACCTCAACCTAAATATGCCAATCTTTTAACATCTTATCTTGTGATGGGAACCAGTTTAATTGCTTTAGCATCAGCTTACTTTATTTTAGAAGATGTTACGATGTATTTGATTATGGGGTTATCTGCCATATCCTTTGTTTTAGGCATCTTACTTTTTATTAAAACCAATAAGATTGTACAAGAGCGTGTAATCTTATGCGTTGGAAAACAAAAAGAGTATCTTTATACCTATGATTTACCTAAAAATGGTCGAACGATTGACGTTAAAGATTTCTTTGATGACGATAGATATATCATCGACTTCATTGGTGAAGTCATCCTAACAAATACAGAACAAAAGATTGAAAAAGATTTCTTATATTGGTTAGCTACATCAGAAAGAGTTACTGTTCAAAAGCCCCTCTATCCAATCTCAAAATTATCGTATCAATCTGATCTAGAACTTTTTGAGAAATATCATGTCAAAAGAATCAGTTACCAGATGTCAAAAACAGGATCTTTAGAAAAAACGAGTGAAAAAATTATGAAGTAAAAAAATAAGCAACCTTGTGGGGTTGCTTTATTTTTCATAAATGGTGATGCGCTTAATACCATACACTTTATCTTTGATCTTCGATAATGAACCAATTTCATCCGGCAGGATAAGATCTCGCTTTGATTCACACACAACACGAGCTCCTAAGTTCATCACGTGATCTAATGTTTGAATGGTATCGACATAGACATCCATCTTATAAGGTGGGTCTAAAAAGATGAGATCAAAGTGCGTGTCGCCAATTCTTTTTAAGAATTGTTCATAAGATAAAAGAAAGAGTAATCCTTTTTTTTCTTCTTTGATCAGTTTAAGATTTGATCCAATGGTTTGAATAGCTTGTGGTTCTTTATCGACAAAATAGACTTTTTCAGCACCTCTAGATATGGCTTCGATACCATAAGAACCAGCACCTGCAAAAAGATCTAAAACGATACCTTCACACGTGTTTTCGAGCATATTAAAGACGGCAACTTTTACCATGTCTGCAGTTTCTCTTGTTGTCTCTTTCATCACACGATTGAGTTTTCTACCACGATATATACCGCCTACAATTCTCATGATTGAACGCTGTAACCAGCCTTTTTGACAGATGCAGTCACCTTTTCAAGGTCAGCATCTTTCTTAAAATTAACACTCTTGTCTTTGAGATCTACGGTTGCTTGAACACCATCGATCAATAATTGTTTTTGAATCTTCATCACGCAATGATTGCATGACATATCAGGTACTGTGATTTTCATATGTTTATTCCTCCGTTTGATATTTGAATTTAAATAGTTTTAATGATAGAGCATTTAACACAACCATGATACTTGAAAATCCCATGCCGATGCCAGCTAAAGAAGGATTGAGTAAACCGATAGCTGCGAGTGGTATCATAATGATATTATAACTGAAAGCCCACAAAAAGTTTAAGTAAATATTTTTGAGTGTTGCAAGTGATAAATCGATGGCTTTAATGACTAAACCTAAATCGATATGCATCAAGG
>DAOTHC010000068.1:0-5262 GCA_035447465.1 Acholeplasmataceae bacterium | reverse complement strand
TGCACCTGTTGAAGACGCAATTGCCTGTAGCGTTTCAATCGTTCCGACACCCCAACTTCTGTTCAGCTGAGCCACACCGATATCAAAGAAACCTACAATTGTTAATGTCTTGAAACCGCCGATGATTTCTATCGTGATCGTGTCATTAACATTTAAATCTAGTTCTTCTTTGATCTTAATACCTAACGCAATCTCATCAAGTGCATCTGGAATGGTTCCTTCAACCATACGTTCATCAAACTTATAAATCCCGTTAGCTGAATCAAATTCTAAACCGCGATATAAAATCTCTGTTTTATCAGTACCTTTTTCTAGGATACCTGGTAAGTCAAATACAGGTGTGATGACGGTGAACAAATCACTTTGATTACTTAATAATTGAATCGTTCCATCAACATCATCGATCACGCCATTGTTATCTTCAACAACTGTAATGTGTGATGATGAACCAATAGCAGTTTCAACTAAATTGTCTTGTAGACCACTGATCAGTGATCCGATAAAGACTTGAACTGACACACCCACTGAAATTCCTAAGATGATAATAAGTGTTTGACGTTTTGCAGATGTTAAAAAGCGCCATGCAATTTGAAAGGCTAATTTCATTTTGAAGTCACCTTCTTTGCAAATTGCTTTAAGTCATCTAAACTGTTTAAAATATAGTCATAAGTGAGATGTTCAATATTTTGTGCTTCCTTAAAGGCTTGACCACCTAAAATGATACCAACTTCAGGGAAGAAACGTTTAATTTCATCAGTTGTTTGTTTCGTCACAACAATGTTATAAGGATTGGTAACCGATAGAGCAATAAAATCAGGATGATATGCACGAATTGCTGATAGAATCTCAACTTTAGGTGTATTCGCACCGATATAATGTGCATCAAAACCTTCAAGCATCATGAAATGTGTGTTCATGATCGCACCGATTTCGTGATATTCAAACGCTGGTGTTAATACCACAATCTTAATGTTATTCTTTTTAATATCTTTTGTGCGTTCTAAAACGTATTGGTAACAAGACTCCAAAATCGTGCGAATGATTGATGTTCTGAAATGCTCTTTCCAAATACAGATGTCCTCATCTTTTTCTTGACATTGAAAATAGATTAAGGATGGGGCTAAAATGTGTAAGTACAACTCTTCAAGTGTCACTTTGTTTTCTTTGATAAGTTTGAGTGCATAATTGACTGCACCAGGTTTATCTTCTTGTTTTAGTAGACTTAAAAACTCATTGAATAAAGCATGGTTCATAAAGTTCCCTCCAGTTTATTTCTTATAAATTACTTCCCATATTATAACAAATATATCTTTCAAATGCATGTAGTTTGATTACAATTTGTTGACTTTTCAACAAAAATAATAAGCGGCATCACAAAATGATGTCGCTTATGTTATTAATTTTTATAATTGATGTGGTGATGATCTAAAACCTGTTGGAAAACCTTCTTATAGATTTCAGGATTCTTATCAAGATATGCTTTCGCATTTTCTCTACCTTGACCAATCTTTTCACCATTATAGGCAAACCATGCACCGCTCTTTTGAACGATATCAAGATCTGATGCTAGATCGATCAGTTCACCGGTTTTAGAAATACCTTGACCGAAGATGATGTCGACACTCACTGTTTTAAAGGGTGGCGCTACCTTGTTTTTAACGACTTTAATGTTGGCTTTATTACCTACGATATCTGTCGCATTCTTAATAGCTTCACTACGTCTAATTTCTAAACGTACAGATGCATAGAATTTAAGTGCACGTCCACCAGGTGTCGTTTCTGGGTTACCAAACATAACACCAACTTTTTCTCTGATTTGGTTAATGAAAATGGCGATTGTTCCCGATTTTGAAATAGCACCTGAAAGTTTGCGCATTGCTTGGCTCATTAAACGTGCCTGCAAGCCAACGTGAGAATCTCCCATTTCACCATTAATTTCTGCTTCTGGAACTAACGCAGCTACAGAGTCAACAACAATGGCATCCACTGAACCACTTCTAATTAATGCTTCAGCAATTTCAAGTGCCTGTTCACCTGTATCGGGTTGCGATAAGATGAGGTTATCAACATCAACACCTAAAGCTTTCGCATACTTAGGATCAAGCGCATGTTCAGCATCGATAAATGCGACATAACCACCTAATTTTTGAACTTCTGCAATCGCGTGGAGCGCGAGTGTTGTTTTCCCTGAACTTTCGGGTCCATAAATCTCAATAATACGTCCTTTGGGATAGCCCCCAATACCTAAAGCAATATCTAAGGATAAACTTCCTGTAGGAATGGCTTCGACAGTACGTTCAGCTTCATCACCTAAACGCATGACAGATCCTTTTCCGTATTGCTTTTCAATCTGTTTCATTGCGGCCTCTAGGGCCTGTGCTCTTTTGTCTTTATCAATCATGACTGCACCTCCGTCTTATAGTAGTGTTGTAATCGTGAATTTACTTTTAAATACTTTCTAGGATAACCGCTCTATTTTTGATAAGATAATCCAAGCCACTGATGATGGTAAAGAGAATCGCTATCCAAAATAATATGTTACCTATCCATGGTGTTAAACTAAAATCATTAAAAAGTAAAATGATGAGTGCAACCATGGTTGAAGCTGTTTTAATTTTGCCATAGGGTGAGGCAGCAATCACCTTACCTCTTTCGATCGCAAGTAATCTGACACCTGTAACTGCAAATTCTCTGATGATCACAATCATCACTGCCCAAAGTGGTACACGATCTGGCATGATCTGCATTAAATAGAGAAATGCGACCATCACTAAGACCTTGTCCGCTATCGGATCTAAGAATTTACCAAATGTTGTAATTTGGTTGTATTTTCGTGCGATGTACCCATCAAGAAAATCAGTTAACGATGCGATGATGAATAATACTGCAAAAATAAAATGCCCGATCTCCATATTCAAAAAGCCCATCGGCTCTTTGAGAGCATCGACATAGATGACGATCAACATGATTGGTATCATGAAGACGCGTGTTAAAGTTAATTTATTAGCTGTTGTCATGTGTTTTCTATAACCCCTTATCTATGAATATTTTACCATAATATCGACTTTCCTGTTGCAATTTTTACATGCTTTTGATACAATGGTTTTGCACGCATGGGAGGTGAAACTGTGGCAAATATCAAACAACAAATCAAACGTAACAAAACCAATGAAAAACGTCGTTCACACAACGCTTCTTTTAAGTCATCCGTTAAAACAGCATTCAAAGCAGTCGATCAAGCAGTAGCTGCTAACGATAAAGAAAAAGCACTTGAAGCATTGTCTTTCGCTCATAAGAAGTTAGACAAAGGTCTTGCTAAGGGAATCTATCATCAAAACTTTGTAGCTAGACATAAGTCAAGCCTTGCAACTAAAGTAAACTCCCTTTAAAAAAATTAGACACGGTGTGTCTTTTTTTTTTAGTTATTTTCGATTTCCCTATATCCACCCTTTTGTGAAACGTATTTCACATGAGGTAATTTAATACCTGATAAACCGTAGGTAGCATTGTATCCTATTTTATTGACATAGTGTGTGATGTTATCTTTTTCTTCTGCCATCTTGCATAAAGCTTCATAAGTTGCTTTAATATCATCTAAAGCGCGATGGGTGTTTTTGACTTCTACCTGATAGGTCTGTACACAAGCATCGAGTTTATGCGGATAACGGTGACGGTCTTTATAGATTGCCATCACATCTAAAATATCATTTTTAATCGTATAGAACTGATTCCAGTGACGTCTAAAAAGTGTTTGTAAAAAGAGAAGATCAAATTGAATATTATAAGCAATTAACAATGTTTTTTCATCTTGATAAAGATCGAAAAGACGATGGAAAGCTTCCTGTTGACTGACGCCATCTCTTAAGAGCATCTCATCGGTGATGTGTGTGATTTCAATGATTTTAGCAGGTAATGGGCGACTTGGTACAACCAAAAGAGACAACTCTTCGGTGACTTCAAGTTGTCCATTTTTTCTTTCTAATAAGATTGCACCAATTTCAATAATCTCTTCGGTGTATCCATTAAGACCTGTGGTTTCAAAGTCAAACAGTAAAACACGATCATGTTGTAACATAATTACGCTCCTAACAAGTAAAGTTCCAAACCTAACTTCTTATCAATTTTTCCACTCTTGATGTCATAATCAAGTTTTGATAACTTCTTTAGATGATTTTCAAGTTGAGCAAATGGAATAGCTTGGGCATTTTTAACGAGATAATACGCTCTTCCGCTCTTGATATGGAAATGTTCTGCAATTTGGTCTTGACGATATCCTTTATCAAGAAGGAGTTTGGTATGCATCAATTCTCTGACTTTTGAGACGATGTTATTTAAGATACGAAGTGGATCTTCATTACGTGCGATGAGATCATAAAAGATTTCAATGGTCTTCGCTTGATTTTTAGAAAGCAACGCATTGGTCAGTTCAAAAATATTTTCTTCTAAATTTCTAGATACGAGGAGTAAAACTGCACGCTCATTGATCTCTTTGGTTTCATATGCGAAAAGCATAAGTTTTTCAGCTTCTTGATTGATAAGATTGAAATCGAGATTCGTACGTTCAAGTAAAGCCTCTATGGCATCATCGGAGATCGTGTAACTATATTTTTTAAACATGTTACGAATAAAATCAGGATATTCTTTCTTATCCATTTCTTTGACTTTTTCAATGAATGCAAACTTAAATAAAGCTGCACCTAATGCTGAAGATTCAGGTAAAAGTTCGTTCATGACGACAATCACAACGACATCAGGATTTGGTTTTTCAAAATAATTGAGATAACTTTGAAGGAGATATTCATCAGCTTTTTCCAACTCTTGGATGTTTCTGACCACAATCACCTTTTTCTCTGCAAAAAAAGAGACTGTTTGTAAATCTTCAAGGACATCATCATACGGATTTTCGAGTAAATCATATTTGACGATGTTGAACGGATCAACATTCAGTTCCTTGATTTTGTCTTCGACGGCATGATTGAGTAAAAAATCATTGTTGCTATAGTATAAGTAGATGGATTCAGCCATACATACGCCTCCTTAAGTTCTATCTTTTATTGTACCAAAAAGTCGTCTAAAAGGGTAGATACATTTCCCATTTTGACTTCTTTTTTGATGGTGAGTAAACGATACTGCCACATTCATCTGTTCGATAGATGATGATACCTTTGTTCATCAGACGATCTATAACTTCTTGATGAGGAAAACCATACTGATTGGATCGACCAACAGAGATGATGGCATAGGTTGGATCGACATAAGATA
>DAOTHC010000067.1:0-5322 GCA_035447465.1 Acholeplasmataceae bacterium | reverse complement strand
GCTCTTTCTTTAACAATGTTGAATGCATTTTATCATAGGCTTCTTGAACAAGATCTCGCGTGATGTAACGTGTCTCAATGGGTATGCGTTGTTTCGGTTTTTCTTTAATAAATGAAACGTGATTATCTCCGAATGCGATGAGTGCCAAGGTTCTTGGAATCGGTGTTGCAGTTAAATAAATGATATCCTTGCTATGTGCTTTTTGAATGAGTTCTTCACGTGTTCTAACACCAAATTTATGTTGTTCATCGATGATAATAAGACCTAAATGATGGAACTGAACATCCGTTTCAATCATAGCATGTGTACCAATTACGATATCATACTGATGTGATGAAATAGCTTTTTTCATCTCATCCTTTTGTTTTGTTTTAGAGGTTAATAAAGCGATTTTCACATCTTTTAAATAATTTGAAAAGAATTGATAGTGTTGATAGGCTAATAGCTCAGTTGGTGCCATGATGGCCACTTGTTCTTTCGCTGTGACAATCGCATATGCAGCTAAAAGTGCAACAATCGTTTTACCTGAACCCACATCGCCTTGAATCAAACGATAGCTACTTTCAGGTTTCTTAAAATCACGATAGATATCATTAACTGCTTGTTTCTGATCTGAGGTAAGTTCATAGGGAATCTGATCGATAACATGTTTAACAGCCTCAATATCATAGGCTTTAGGTAATCGTTTGACACCACGTTTTTGTTGACCAATGACCTTCAGTTGCATATAAAAAGCTTCTTCATATTTCATGCGTCGTTTGCCTTGCTGAATCGATGCCATCGATTCGGGTAAATGAAGTTGGAGTAGCGCTTCTTTTCGACTGAGTAAATGATAACGATCTAAAAAGACTTTAGGTATATTTTCATAGATGCTCACTAAGTTTTCATTTTTAATGAAGGAAACTAAATTCATCAACGTCTTATCATGTAAACCTTCAATTTTATAAATTGGCTTAATCTCTAATCTTTTTTCAGCTTTCACAATGGAGGATGCGTTAATTTGATTATAGTAAAGATGATACGTTCCTTTAATCTGTACCTCATCACCTTTATGAAGTTGTTTAAATAAATAGCTTTTACCAAATGCGATGATATCTAGTGTTTGATTAAGAACTAATGCTTTAAACACTAATCTTTCAACTTTGCCACCGTGAATGATTTTTAACTCTGATGTGATTTTTCCAAGTACAGTCAGGACATCTTTATGTTTAGCATCATGTAAATCTGTGATTGAAAAATCTTCATATCCTTTAGGTACACGAGAAACAAGGTCATACGTTGACCATATCCCCTGATTTCTTAAGATGCGTAATGTCTGTGGTCCAATACCTTTAATCTGATCAAGTTTGATATCCATCTCATCACCATTTATATTATACCTTATGTTTTTATGTTAAATACGTTAAAAAAGGCTTCAATCTTTTCATCGATTGAAGCTTTCTTACTATTTATGTTTTTTCACTTTAAAGATTCTCATGGCATTAGCAACCGCTAAAATGGAGACACCGACATCTGCAAAGATGGCTAACCACATATTGGCATATCCTAAAGCACCTAAAACTAGAACTAATGTTTTAATACCTAAAGCGAAAACGACGTTTTGTAAAACAATGCGCATCGTTTTTCTTGCGAGATGATAACCTACTAAGACTTTATGTGGATCGTCATTCATAATCACCACATCGGATGCTTCAATCGCGATATCGCTACCCACACCACCCATAGCAATCCCTAAGTCAGCTTTTGTTAAAACAGGTGCATCATTAATGCCATCACCGATAAATGCTACTTTTCGTGCTGCAGATAATGCCTCGATTATTTTTACTTTGTCTTCTGGTAAACAGTTCGCATAATAATCTTCGATACCTAACTTGAAGCTTGCATCTTTCGCCTCGGATTCATAGTCACCAGTTACCATGGTGACACCTTTGTGTTGTTTAAGTAATCCCTGAACAGCACGTTTTGCACGTTTTTTAAGTTGGTCTTTAATAACTAAATAACCCATAAACTCATTATTCGCAGCAACATAAACAATGGTTCCCATTTGGTGAGTTTTCATATATTGAACTTTATATTGATCCATTAAACGATCATTACCTACAAGTAGATGAATACCTTTATAATTTGCTCTGACACCTTTTCCTGCAATTTCTCTAACGGATAAAACCATCTTGTCATTCGGTGTTTTACCGTAAGCTTCTAAAATCGTTTTTGCGATTGGGTGATTGGAGTGATACTCTGCATGTGCAGCATATTCTAAGATGAGTTCAGGTTCTCCTGATACGATTTGATCTAAGATAAACTTCCCTTGACTTAAGGTTCCTGTTTTATCAAAGACAAAGTGTTCAATCGATGCCATCATCTCTAAGTCACTGCCACTCTTAAAGAGAATACCTCTTCGAGATGCAGATCCAATGCCTGCAAAAAATGATAAAGGAATGGATAATACAAGTGCACAAGGACAGCTAATGACGAGAAAGATCAGTGCTCTTCTGACATAATCAATCAGTATCGATTGATATGATACTTGATCGACTAAACTGACAATACCTGGTACTAGAAATGCTAAGATTAACGCAAACCCAACAACGATGGGGGTATAATACTTCGCAAACTTCGTCATATATTTTTCAGCTTTCGCTTTTTTCATGGTGTTATTTTCAACAAAGTCTAAAATCCGTTGAACCGTTGAATCTTTGTAGGCTTTAACAACCTGAATCGTTAATAAACCTGACGTGTTGATAGAACCTGAAATGACTTCATGACCTTCGAAGACATCTCTTGGCATCGATTCACCTGTAATTGAACTTGTGTCCAACCAAGAACTTCCTTCGGTGATCATACCATCAACAGGTACCTTTTCGCCTGGTCTGACAACGATCTGGTTACCAACTTTTAAATCTTCTGGTTTGACATCTTTAATACCATCAGCATCCAATAAATGAGCAATCGTTGGTTTAATATCGATTAATGATTTAATGCTTCTTCTTGAACGAGCAACTGAAAGATCTTGTAAGTATTCACCGATACGATAGAATAACATGACCGCAATCCCTTCAACGGGTTCTTTAATCATGAATGCACCTATTGTAGCAATCGTCATCAAGAAATGTTCATCAAATATTTTACCTTTTTTGATGTTTTGGTAAGCTTTGATTAAAACGGTATGTCCAAAAATAATATAGCTTGCTATAAATAAAGGTAAAACGAGATAAAAAACGAGATCTGTTGGAAAGATTGTTTTGAGAATGTATCCGATAACGACTAATGATAATCCTATGCCGTAGATCATCCATTCTTTCTTAGTAAACTTAACTTCTTCCTTCTCAATGACATCATCTTTTTCAAGAAGGTCAACATCTTTTTCTACAGACTTAACAATATGTTCTAATGATTTAAGCTGTATACTTTTTTCTTTACCTTCAACGTGTAACATTTCACGTGCAAAATCAAGATGAACGTTATCGATACCTTCACCTTTCTTGATTTCGTTTTCTATTTTAAGTGCACAATTGGCACAATCAATATGCTTGATTTGATAACTTTTCTTCATGATTACCCCTCCATAATATGATCAAGTGATTGTCTAAATAGTCTTTGAACGTGTTCATCAGCCAACTTATAAAAGACTGTTTTACCTTCCTTACGGAACGTGACAAGCTCTGCCATCTTTAATGTTCTAAGTTGATGTGATATCGCACTTTGTGTCATATCAAGAATCACTGAGATATCACAGACACAGAGTTCTTGTTTTTCTAAAGCAAAAAGAATCTTAATCCTTGTGGGATCACTGATCACTTTAAAGAGATTAGATAGTTTCATTAAGTCAGCATCTTTTAAAATATGTTTTTGAACTTCTTTGATTTTATCTGGATGAATGATGACTGCTTCACATCTATCGTTTTGCATGATGCCTCCTTATATGAACGTTTGCTCATATATTCATATATATGATAACACACATCCTGCGCGATGTACATCATATTGCTCGATAATATGTCGGTTAATGTAAGTCTGAAACATGTTTTTAGCCCTTTTATGTTCCTCCATTCCAGACTTTTTCTAGTGTGAGAACATATTATATTACATAATTACTTAATCATAGTAAAAATGTAGACTTCAATAATCTGTAATGGTACATAATAAATAAACGGGGGGTTACATTATATTCGTAGACCCTCTGCTTTAATCTTAGTTCTTATTTTTTTGATGCTGCTTTTAATACCTTAAAGTGGACACGTTAAGTGAGAATTTCTTACTTTGAGTGATGTGATTGAGTGATTGATGCTAAATGTATTATTATTTTACTAATTCGATAAAAATCTGTCCATGGTGTTTGCATGCTTTGTTTGAAGATTCATTAATCCTTGACGGATAGCTTTTTCTAATTACATTTAAATATTACCATTTTTTTACTAAAAACTATATACATATTAAAAAACCACAAATCTATCCAAAAAAAATAATTCGTGGTCTTTGCTAGTTTATTTTAATGAAAGCAATGTGATAAACTCCACGTGCGTTGAAAAAACCATATTGCTTGTAAAATGAACCTTGTGTGGATTAAAGAAACATTAAATTCGACTAAAATATGTTTACCTTTACATGGTTGAAAATTGTCAATAATACCAAAGTAACATATTTTATGGATCCAATGAACCCGTTAATCCTTATAGCCTGAATGGATCATCATTTAAAAGAAAGTGTTTCAAACCGATAGTAATAATGCCGTAATCATCTTTTCTAACATCAATATTATCTCTTACAATAATGAATTTCCTAAATGAATCATCAACATTCAAAAAGGGTCTTTTCTCTTGTCTCACTTTATCGCTGTTTGGTAAATGATATGCTGATTGTATATAGATTTTATCATTTGTCATATTAGCAACAAAATCAATTTCTAGAGATTTTCTTACATAATTGCCATTTTCGTTTTTTTCACTGACTTCAACAACACCAATATCTACATTATAACCTCTTTGAATAAGTTCATTATAAATGATATTTTCCATCATGTGTGTGTCTTCTAATTGCCTGAAGTTTAAACGGGCATTTCTAAGTCCCATGTCCACAAAGTAGTATTTTGAAGGTGTATTAATATACTTTCTACCCTTAATATCGTAGCGATTAGTTTTCTTAATTAAAAATGTATCTTCTAAAATATCCAAATAACTCTCTATGGTGTTTCTCGAAAGCGTTTCTTGTTTCACACTTTTGAAGGTATGTTCTATCTTTGATGGATTTGTCAAGGAACCAATCGATGAAGAAATGATGTTAAGTAGCGTTTCTAATTGGGAATCATTTCTAATCCCATATCTT
>DAOTHC010000066.1:0-5456 GCA_035447465.1 Acholeplasmataceae bacterium | reverse complement strand
AGTACTGCTGCAAATTTTTTCATATGAATTCTCCTTTTGCGAACGATTTGCATTTACATTATAGCACAACAACTACTACATGCAAATCATTTGCAAATAAAATGTTAACAAAATGATAAAAAATATCAGATTAAAGATATCTTACATTGAATAATTTTATAATCTATGCTAAAATATGTTAGAGAACAAGAGTGGGATGATGATTTCCACTCATTTTATTGAGGTCCACATGAATTTAGAAAAAATAAGAGAAAAACTTATACCCATTTTAGAGAAAAGTCACTTGAGTATTTATTCCATAAAAACAAAACGAGAATTCGGAGAAAAAATTTTAGAGATCTTGATCGATACCGAAGTGATGGATATCGACGAACTTGAAAAAATTCATCTCGAATTTCAAGCGACACTGAGCGACGATGATTTAGATCCAGATTATTATCTAGAACTATCATCTTTAGGTGCAGAGCGTCCGCTCAACACAAAAGATGAATTGATCAAAGCCATCAACCGCTACATCTATTTAGAATCACCTAAATATCGTGGTTACGGTACACTCTTAAGTGTCGTAGATGATACGTTGACGATAGAAGTTAACGATAAAGGCCGTTTTAAAAAAATTGACATTAAGCTCGATGACGCGAAGCACGCGCGTACAGCGATTAAGTTTTAGGAGGATAACATGATAAGTAAAGAGTTTTTTAAAAATATTGATCTTGTTGCTGAAGAAAAAGAATTAAGTCATGATCAAGTTGTAGAAGCGTTTGTTCAAGGTATGATCGCTGGTTGTAAAAAAGCACATGATGTCAGATCTTGCCGCGTTGAAATCAAAGAAGAAAAAAATGAAATCAATGTGTATAAACAACACTTAGTCGTTGATGAGTATTCAATGGATGCAGACAAAAACTATCAGCAAATGCTTTTAGAAGAAGCTAAAGAAATCAATTCAAAGATTAAAGTCGGGGATATTCTCGAACAAAAGATTGATCCTAAAGATTTTGGTCACTTTGCAGTACGTGATTTCAAGAGCCGTTTAAATGAAACACTCATTACCATGCAAAAAGAAAACCTCTATAAACACTTCAAGAAGTTTGAGCATGAAATGATTTCTGCACGTGTTATTGATGTCACAGATGAACACTATCGTCTTGACATTGGTAAAGATTTAACGACTTTATTGCCTAAAAAAGAGGCACTTCCTAAAGATAACTTCCATGTAGGCGACTATGTGAGAGTTTACGTATCTGATGTTGAAATGAAAACCAAATGGCCAAAAGTCTTTGTAAGTCGTTCACATCCATCATTAATCATTCGCTTACTTGAAAGCTTCATCCCTGAAATCAAAGATGGTATCATCGAAGTGATGGGTATTTCACGTGACCCAGGTGATCGCTCAAAGATTGGTGTGAAGTCAAATGATCCTAAAGTTGACCCCATTGGAGCATGTGTTGGTGAAGGTGGTATGCGTATCCGTGAAATCGTTAAAGCATTATCTGATGAAAAGATTGACTTATTTAGATGGAGCGATAACGAAAAAGATTTAATCGCTAATGCATTACAACCTGCAGAAGTGGTTGCAGTGACACGTGTTAATCCAAAAGAAAAAACTGCTCTTGCGATTGTTCCTGACAATCAATTATCACTCGCTATTGGTAAACTTGGTCAAAATGTTAAACTCGCTGTTCAAGCATGCGGTTGGAGCATCGACATCAAGTCAGAGACCATGGCACAAGGTGAAGGCATTCTGTATTAAGTAAGAGGTGATAGGCGTTGAACAAAGTTAAAAAGGTACCCTTAAGAACATGTGTTGTCACAAAGGAAGTACTACCTAAAAAAGAATTGGTTCGCGTTTGTGCAACCAAAGAAGGTGTTGTTTCAATCGATTTAAATGGGAAAGCACCTGGTCGAGGAGCCTATCTCAAATGTTCTAAAGAAGTCATTCTTTTAGCAAAGAAAACCAAAGCACTCGACCGCAAATTGGAAGCAACAGTTCCTGATAGTCTTTATGAAGAACTGTTAAAACTTGCACATGAATAATACGATTGGTCTTGCACATCGTGCACGAAAAGTAACCGTTGGAACAGATTTAACGATTTCCGCATTACGCATGAACAAGTTACACCTGATTATTCTTGCGACAGATGCTTCACACACAACAAAGAAAAAAGTATATGATAAAGCAAAATTTTATAACGTCGAAGTCATTGAGGAAATCTCTTCATTTGATCTATCGATGTCATTAGGCAAAGACGATATCAAAGTGATTGGAATAACCGATAGGGGGTTTAGTCAATTGTTGATGAGTCAGAGAAGGAAGTGATTTTATGCCTGTTAAAAATTTCAAAAAGAATGTCAACAAAAAGCCAGATTTTAGAAAGCCACCGATGCTTAATAAAAAGGAACCTAAAAAACAAGGTGAAAAGATTCTGGTATATAAACCTGATATGAACGTTGCACAAGTTGCAGAGGGATTAGGTTTATCAAATGCTGCTGTGATCAAGCGCTTAATGCAACTTGGTCTAATGGCATCCGTCAACCAAGTCATTGATCGTGATACGATTGAAGTTATTGCACTTGATGAAGGTTATGAAGTTAAAGATGAAGTCATCACTGACGTGACACGTTATGATGAAATGGAAATCGTTGATGATCCAAAAGATATGGTTAAACGTCCACCTATCGTTACAGTTATGGGACACGTTGACCATGGTAAAACAACATTGCTCGATGCGATTCGTAAATCACGCGTCGTTGAAGGTGAAGCTGGTGGTATCACGCAACATATTGGTGCTTACCAGGTTATGCGTAATGGCGAAGCCATCACATTTATTGATACACCAGGCCATGCTGCATTCACTGAAATGCGTGCGCGTGGTGCTAAAGTGACCGATATCGTCGTTTTAGTTGTTGCAGGTGATGATGGTGTCATGCCACAAACCATCGAAGCTTTAGACCATGCGAAAGCAGCTAAAGTACCTATCATTGTTGCTGTTAACAAGATGGACCGTCCTCAATCAAATCCTGATCGTGTCATGACTGAACTATCAGAAAAAGGATTATTACCTGAAGCATGGGGTGGTAAGACACCATATGTTATGGTATCAGCTCTCAAACGTCAAGGTATTGATGAATTGCTTGATGTCATTCAATTGATTAGTGAAATTGAAGAATTTAAAGCTAATCCAAAGCGTTTGGCAAAAGGTACAGTTATTGAAGCTTATCTTGATAAAGGAAGAGGACCTGTTGCAACACTCATTATTGAAACAGGTACACTTCATGTCGGAGATTATATCGTTATCGGTAATACCTATGGTAAGATCAGAACGATGAATGACGATTTAAAGAAACGTTATAATAAAGCTTTACCTTCTCAACCGATTGAAGTAACTGGCTTAAATGAAGTTCCTCAAGCTGGTGACATCTTCATGGCGTTTAAAGATGAACGCGTAACGCGTGATATCGCACTTGAAAGACAATCACGCCAACGTGAAACAGAAGCAAAAACCATGAAAAAAGCATCTTTAGATAAGATGTTTGGTCAAATAGAATCAACTGAAAAAGAATTAAATATCATTATCAAGGGTGATGTTCAAGGCTCTATTGAAGCTTTAAAGAACATGCTTGAAAAGATTGATATTAATGGTTTCCATGTCAATGTTGTCCGTTCAAGTGTTGGAGCAATTACTGAAAATGATATTACGTTAGCCAATGCATCATCTGCGATTGTCATCGGTTTTAATGTCAGACCAACAGCTGCAGTAAAACTAGTTGCTGACCAACAAGGTGTTGAAATCCGTTTATATAACATCATTTATCGTATTCAAGAAGATATTGAAGCAGCTCTTAAGGGTATGCTTGAACCTACATTTGAAGAAATCGTAACTGGACAAGCAGAAGTCAGAGAAACATTCAAGATTTCACGTATCGGTACGATTGCTGGTTGTTATGTGACTGATGGCATTATCAAACGTGATGCACTCGTCAGAGTCATTCGTGAGGGTATCGTTGTTTACGAAGGCAAATTAGCATCTCTCAAACGCTTTAAAGATGACGCAAAAGAAGTTCGTCAAGGTTTTGAATGTGGTCTATCCATTGAAAACTTTAACGATTTAAAAAATGGTGATATTATCGAAGCATCCCAAATGAAGGAAGTGGAGGTGGCGTAATATGTCTGTTACGACAGAACGTCTTGCAAGCCTCATTCAGCGTGAGCTTGCACCAATTGTAAACGCTGAAATCAAGGATAAAAGTTTTGGATACATCAATTTAACTGAAGTTAAAGTGACCAAAGATTTATCGTTTGCTAATATTTACTACACGATTTTATCAGATGATGAAAAAGTTTTAGAACGTGCTAAACACGCACTTGATGAAGCTAAGGTTGCGATTCGCATGGAATTAGCTAAGAAAATTAAAAACACACGTAAAATTCCTGATCTCGTTTTCAAGTATGATGAAGCGTTAGCTTACGGTAATCGTATCGACAAAATCCTTAAAACAATAAAGTAACTTCGGTTACTTTTTTTGTCATCATCAGATGGTATAATAGAGTAGGTGAATGAACATGTATGCTGAAGTCGTTATCGATATCAAACACGAAGAAGTTAATCAGTTTTACGACTATATCGTCCCAGAACCCTTCATAGGTTTTATCACACGTGGGATGCGTGTTTTAGTGCCCTTTGGTTTAGGTAATCAACCGCGATTAGGTGTTGTTGTTCAGCTTAAGGATCAATCGTTATCAGCAACCAAAGAGATTAGTGATGTTTTAGATAGTACACCAACCATTGATGATGAAATGTTTATGATGTTAGATAAGATGTCAAAAGGAAGTAAAGAATTGCTTTCTAGCCTTTATCAAACGGTCATACCTAAAGAACTGCTTGTCAGTTATCATAAAGTTGTTAAAGCCTTAGATATGCAACAAATACCCGATGATTTAAAACCTTTCTTTAATCGAAAAGGTGTTTGGCGATTATCTCAATCAGATCAAGTTTATTATCAACGACTTAAACGATTAAAGGATTTAGGTTTTTGTACAATAGAAACGTATGTTAGAGAGAAAAAAACAGAAAAAACCATCAAAGTTTATCAATTTCAAAACCATCATGGTTATCCGAAAATAGATCGATACCCTGGATTAATTGATTATCATGATACAGAATCCGAACTTAAAAAGGAAGACCTTTATGAGCTTGGATTAACCGATTCTATGATCAATACTTTGGTTAAACAAGGCGTTTTCACAGTTCGTGACATGGATGTTAAACGTGAAATTGCTCATGTATTCGATTTAGAAGATAAGCGTGTTACATTAAGTGCTGAACAAGTGAAAGCTTCAAATCATATCAAAAAGTCAACTGATCACCAAGTCTTCCTACTGAAAGGTATTACGGGTTCTGGTAAAACAGAAGTTTATCTCGATGTTATTGAAGATATGGTGTCTAAACGTAAAAAAG
>DAOTHC010000065.1:0-5549 GCA_035447465.1 Acholeplasmataceae bacterium | reverse complement strand
GTTGGGATGCTAACGCTTATAACTCAGTATTAGGAAGAATGATTACTGCAAGTTTCGTATTCACAGGTACTACAATCTAATAATAATATAGTATAATATTATTAAATCAACATTAGCTATTGATTCTAGTCTGGTAAGTGCACCTGAGATACTAGGTGCGCTTACCAACCTTCAATAACTAAAAATCCGTGATTGGGAGTTATGCATGAATACAAGACGTTTTAACACATCGAAAGTCTTAAAGATTATTGGTAATGTTGTTTTCTATTTAGTTTTAGCTTTACTCATTACATTCTCGTTTGCGACGATGAAATTAAAGTCAGCAAATGATATCGCTAGCATTTTTGGACGTGGTTTCATGACGGTTTTAACACCATCCATGGAGGGCGATCTTGAGGATTCATTTACAACAGAAGATATTATCTTTGTGAGAATCTTTGATTCAAACGATCCTGAAGATATTGAAGTTGGCGACATTGTAGTTTTTTATAAGCTAGACTTAAATGATGATGCTCCAGGAACAACACCTGGTTTTGTGACACACCGTGTACATGATACGCTCATCGTAGATGGCAATACCTATTTTATAACCAAAGGTGACGCAAATGCTGAAGCAGATAGTATCGCATTATCTGTGGATGATATTTTAGCTGTTTACACCTCTAAATGGGTTGGTGCAGGTAGTGTACTCAAGTACTTACAAACATCAACTGGTTTTGCAGTTGCTGTGATTATCCCTGTTGCTTTGATGTTTATGATTCAAGGCGTTTTCTTAGTGAGAAATATTATTCGTTTAAATAAAGAAAAAGTTGTTGAACACCTAGAATCTGAAAAAGAAGCACAACTTAAAGCTCTCGAGCTTGAAAAAGAAAAGATCAGACAGCAAATTTTAGAAGAACTGAAGGCACAAGAAGAAAAGAAATCGTAGTACATTTTTGATTTCAAGGAGCCATTATGGTTGAATTTGCGAGATATTATATTAACTTTATCCGCGATTTCTTTGCGAATATCGGGCAATTTTTCAAAGCTTTATTTAAAGCGTTTGAAGCTCTATTCATCGAAGGGATCGCTAAATTTTTTACAAATTTCATCGACGCAACGCCAAATTTTACATTACTAGACTGGGTAATGGCTTTTGTCGTTCTGATGGTTAATCTCGCATTTATCATTTTTGTAGTGCTTAAGGCCTATCAACTCCTTAGACGCTATTTTAAATTCGCGCGCACGGAAATAGAAAAAGATGAATTATTAGAAGAAATTAGTTTTTTAAACCAGAAAACGGTTGAACTGATTGATGAAAAAAATAAGATTTTAGCAATGAAGGTTTCAACTTTAGGTGGTGGACTCGGAAACTTCAACCAAGAAGATGAAGACAGCAATCAACCTGAAGCTGAAGAAGTTACAGGACCTTCACGTTTCACCAAACTCATCCATGTTGACAAAGAATATGAAAACATGGTTACTGCGATTCACATGAAAGATGAAGACATGATCACCTTAAGCGATCTTGTCAAACGCTTCATCAATTTCTCTGCTTCACGTCTTGGATTGTTCTATGATAAGAAAATTATCTCAGCATTCTTTGCTGGCATGGCAGCATCCAAAACGATGATCTTAGAAGGTATCTCTGGTACCGGGAAAACATCACTTCCCTATGCTATGGGTAAATTCTTCGGTAATGACTCAGCTATTATTGCTGTTCAACCATCATGGCGAGATCGTGCTGAAATGATTGGTTACTTGAATGAATTTACGAAGAAGTTTAACGAAACAGACTTCTTAAGAGCCATTTATGAAACGACTTATCGCGACGATGTTTGCTTAATCGTCTTAGATGAAATGAACTTAGCGAGAGTTGAATACTATTTTGCAGAACTCTTGTCTATGCTAGAAATGCCAGATCCTGATGCTTGGCTCATCGACATTACACCTGATAGTCAACCAGGAGACCCCAAGCATTTAATGAACGGTAAGATTTTATTACCACAAAACGTATGGTTCATCGGTACCGCGAATAAAGATGACTCAACCTTCACGATTACCGATAAAGTGTATGACCGTGCAACACCGATCATCATCAATACCAAAGCAGCTTACATTGATGCACCTGATACACCAGGTGTTACCCTATCAAGTGATTATTTGATGGATTTGTTTACACAAGCAAACAAGGATTACCCCTTATCCATTAAAGCCATTGAAAACCTTGAAAAGCTTGATGCATTCATCACAAAAGCATTCAAAGTGACCTTTGGTAACCGTATCATGAAACAGATCAGAGCCTTTGTTCCCGTTTACGTGGCATGTGGCAATTCTGAAAATGATGCGCTTGATTACATGGTAGCAAGAAAGATCTTCCGTAAGTTTGAAAGCTTAAACTTACCATTCTTACAGGATGAAATTAACGACCTTTCTGCTTTACTTGATCGCTTGTTTGGTAAAAATAGTTTTGAAGAATGTCAAGCATTCTTAACAGCTATTAAGAAATCATTTTAACCCCTAAGAAGGAGAACACATGAAGAAAGTTAGTGATTTAAGAAAATTCCACGAAGAACTAAATCAAGTGTTTTATGAACTTGAACGTGAGGAAGAATTTCCGAATCACTTTTACCAGGCTCTTCTATCAGGTGAAAATGAAATTTACCAAAAGAGTATTCAGGAATCTAAAGTGTTTCATGAAGATTGGATTGAAACGATTGAATCGTACTTTCCAAGTTTAGACAAAATCACTAGAGACCCTAAATCAGGATTAAAGTACTTACAGGAAGTTGTTCAAATCGAAAAAGCAAAGAAAGTTAACAGTGATTCGATTAGACACTTAGCTGCAAATACACAACTGATTAAAGAGGTAAGAAATGGCGAGGTCATACCTAAGCAAATCCTTACCACTCAGGCAGAAATTGAATATGCGATCTATGAAAACCGGTTTATTAAAACGTTGGTTGATCGTCTCTTTGATTTCGTGAACAGACGTTATGATCTTGTCAAACACAATGTTGAAACCTACCAAAATAAATTTTTCAATTTGAAATCAAATTTCGACATGAGAGAATCTAATATTTCTCTTGAAGTCGATTTAAAGATAAAAGATACGGTTGATAATGATGAACTTGCTAAATCAAATCATGAATTATTATCCCGTATTCAAAGTTTATTAAAACGTGTCAATGGTATTCGTGTTTCTCCCTTTATGGAAGATTTAAAACACGCTAAACCTATTGTTCCACCCATTATGAAAACATCGATTATTTTAAAAAATGTCGATTACAACAACTGTTATAACTTATGGCTATATTTAGACAAATATAACATGCTCAACTTCGATGTTGATGTCAAAGAACAGAATTTGACATTAGACCGCTATTACTTACGCAATGTGTATCAAACAGCATTGACTGCATTTACAACCGTCTATGGCAATCAAAAAGCTTTAGAAGATCACTATCAGTATTTGGATGTTCAAGAATATAAGAGAAAAAGCCCTAAGATTGTTAAAAAGACATTGACAGAACTCATGACAAGTCCAGATCCTTACGCGATGGAAGACAATCAGATGAATCAATTCTTCTTAGAGCAAAACAAAAAACTCTTAAAAGAACGAATTGATCAAGCGATGGAAGAATCATCCAATTACGAAATTGCATTAAGAAAAGCACTTCGTGATACCATTGCTATCTCCAATGCCCTTTATAAAGATTTCTTCGATTTAGAAGAAGATTCAGATCGTGAAGATATGTTCTTCTCACGCATGGTTAAAGTTGATCTAGAAGATGAACTTTTAAAAGCTAAGGATCGCGCGCGTGTCGCACGTGTCATTAGAGAAACAAAAGAAGTTGACTACAACAATGCCATTCGTCTTGAAAAAAGAATGCTCAAACACATCGTCAGTGTGAATAAAGAAATTCAAAAAAACTTAAAGAAGAAGGGCATTGAAGAAGCTAAAAAACAAGCTATTGAAGAACGTATCAAACATGAAAGAAAGAATCTAGAGAAGAATCAGTACATCTTAAGTGAGTACCTCGAATTCGTTCAAGAACAAAAGAAACTTTTGCAAGAAGATTCGAGAGACATTCAAGATAAGATTAAACTTGAAGAAAAACGTATCCGTGATGAAGAAAAACGTTTGATTGAACAAGAAAAGAAGAAAGCACTTAAGAAGTATAGTGAAGAACTTGCTAAGATCAAACAAAAACAACAAAAAGAAAAAGATCGTATCGCACTGCAAACAAAGAAAGCTAGAGAACAAGAAAAGAAGAAATTCAAAGCAGCTCAAGCAAAGCTTAAAAAACAAGCACAAGAACGTGTAATGCGTGAAAAGAAGAAATTTCAAGCGAAGCTGGATAAGGATTTAGAAAAGAAAGCTTAGATAGGAGAATCCCATTGAAGAAGATCATCTCGATTACATTGACAACTCTTGCCATCCTCATCTTTGTCATATCCATTGGCATCATGATGATTGGTACAAGAGCCATTCAACAAAACGAACCGCTCTTCATCTTCAATTATTCATTTTCAATTATTCCCACAGATTCCATGGTGGGTGATCGTCCAGATTCATTAGACGTATGGGATATTGCAATTATCAAACGTGTTGAATTTAGTGAAGTCGATGTCGATGATGTCATTGTATTTCAAAGTGATATCAATGGGCAACCGATTCTTATCATTCACCGTATCGTTGGTGACCACTTCCTAGGCGGTTATGAAACCAAAGGTGATCATAATGCATCTGTTGATCAAGATCCTGTTACAGAAGAAAATTTCAAGGCAGTCTATGTGAGCAAAATCACATTCTTAAAACCGATAGCTCAATTAGCTGCTAATCAGAAAAATCTTATCTTCGGTGTGTTAAGTCTTGTCTTAGTAGGTATGGTAATCTCTGAAGTCATTCATATCATTAAAACAACAAAGCAACAGCAAATGGAAAAACTCAAAAAAGAACAAGAAGAAGACCTTAAGTCAAAACTCTATGAAGAAATCTTAGAAGAAGAACGAAAAAAACTTAAGTCTTAACAATTGAACATGTATCACAAATCTTGGCAAAACTAGGGAAACCTAGTGACGCAAAGCTATAGGGCCCTTCGGGGGTAGCCAGTTGCATCTCATATTTATGAGGTTCAATTGGCTTTTTATTTAAATTAAATCATTAAAACTTTTGGCAAAACTAGGGAAACCTAGTGACGCAAAGCTATAGGGCCCTTTGGGGTAGCCAGTTGCATCTCATATCCATGAGGTTCAATTGGCTTTTATCTTTATAAAAGGAGAAAACGCATGAAGCAACTACTTAAAGCAACCGTCATGTTCATCGCTTCACTGACACTGTTAACAGCAGTTATTTATGCGTGGTTTACTAACTCCAATTATTCGATTATTCAACCAATAAATAATCAGGTTATTCAACGAAATGTTGATATGGAAGTGCAATTCGGTATCAATGGTGGTGGTTACGAAAGCTTTAATGAACCTGCTGAAATCAACGCCTATTTAATGGCAATGAATCCTGGTGATTTTATTAATATTAAAGTGATTATTCATAACACTAATGATGT
>DAOTHC010000064.1:0-5574 GCA_035447465.1 Acholeplasmataceae bacterium | reverse complement strand
TAAACCAAAGTATACCTCATAAAGTGCAGATGATATTGCTATTTGATCACCTGTGGGCATGACACCTTTAAGAAGTGTTTTACCTTCGAGATGAAGATGACTATAAATACGTATATCCGTATCGCCACCGATAACAAGTGATACAGGATTTAACAAATTAATGGCTTCCCTAGAGGTATAAGCTCCACGAATGTCACTACTGATAATGCCGGTAAGTGTCATATCAAAACCATTGATGCGATACTTCTCATACATCAAATGTCGAATCGTCCAAATACCGTATTCTGCACCTGATCCCTCAATAATTTGCTCTGCTAGCGGTAACGTGATCACAAATTCATTGTCTGCTGTAGGTCTTCTACCGATGACCATCCGACCTTCAGCAAAATCGATTAAATCCAGGTAAGATGAGACAGCAAGTAAGTTGTTTTGTGTTTCAATAGGATCAACAATACCAATTTGTGCAGATTGTGTGGTATTAATATATGATTCATCTTGATCTTGTAAGAAACTATTTAACTCTTCATATGTCATTTGATTAGATGAATCATCAATATAAACGTAA
Source organism: Acholeplasmataceae bacterium (assembly GCA_035447465.1). GTDB lineage: Bacteria > Bacillota_I > Bacilli_A > Acholeplasmatales > Acholeplasmataceae > Peloplasma. The sequence goes on along the minus strand of DAOTHC010000064.1, from coordinate 5,009 downwards.
TTGTGATCAAAGATACGTGAAGATAAATCGGGAATGAGCGATGAAGCAGCAATAGCAACCATCACAGCAACGACAGCACCACTCATCATGAAACTGAATAACATCAATTTACCCTTTCGTGAAGAAGCAACAATCTTTTGGAAAGCGAGCATAAAGATTTGTTTCATTGAAACGATGGTTTTATATTCGCGTTTAAGTCCTCTATTCTCTAAATATTCTGTTCTAAACGATGTTTCCAAAAGTTCTTCTTTATTCTTTTTAATATAATGTTCATCACGTATGATTAAATTAGAGTTTTGATCAACAAGTTTAATCTTATCAATGGATGAATCAACATCTAAATAGAGCGTCTTGTTTAGTACAATTAATCTCACTTTCACAGGATCCAGTTTCGTATCGGTATCCTGATAAAAGGTGAACTGCACATGTTCTTCTGCAAACGATGTCGTTTCAATCATATCCTTGAGATAAACAACATTGTCATCTGAAACATTGTGTTCATGAGTCGGATCATTATCATAATCATTGATGACAGATCCATCCTTGATTTCAATGATACGATCACCATAAATACGAGCTAATTCCTTTTCATGAGTAACTAAAACAACAAGTTTTTGTTTACTGATTTCTTTAATGATATTCATGATCTCTAAGGTGTTCTTAGAATCAAGGTTTCCTGTAGGCTCATCAGCAATAATAACGCGTGGATTTTTAACTAATGCACGTGCAATAGCAACCCTTTGTTGCTGTCCACCAGAAAGCTGTGTAGCTTTCTTTTTTCTAAATGGAAACATATTAACAGCTTGTAAAATGTAATTGACACGTTGTTCAATATCTTCTTTTTCATGAATACCCGCCATTTTTAAAACTAAAGCGATATTGTCATAAACTGATAAATGCGGTAACAAATTATAGTTTTGGAAAATATAACCGATCGATTCATTTCTAATCTTATCCCAAACTGCAGATTGATAACCTTTGATTTCAACATCATCAAAAACAATGGAACCCGTTTGTACAGAATCCAATCCACCAATCACATTGAGAAGTGTCGTTTTACCAGATCCTGAAGCCCCGAGTAAAACAACAAGTCCTTTATCTGGAAAGACAATATTCATGTCATTGAGTACATGAATTTCGTTTTTCTTATGTCTAAAGAAATATTTATGTAGTCCTGTAACTTTAATCATCTGTTATTCCTCCTTCGCCTGTACAATGGTTTCAATAACGGTTTGATTAAAGATACGTTTATTAAATCTCAAACCTAACCATGCACCAAATAATAGGAAGATCACAACTAAAATGATGTAGTCAAACAACTCCATATATTGAATATTCTTATAGATTGCAGGTATATTATCACCCAAGAAGTAAAGTGCAACAAGCATGATCATGGAAGCAATGAATGCAATCATCATCTGTTCTAAAACAACAAGTTTAGCTAACGTTGATTTATTTGTTCCAATCGATCTGAAAATAGCGAAATCTTTCTTCCTACTCTTCATGATATTCTTAGATACCGCATGAACTATCGAATAAAGTAAGATACCCATCATAAGTAACAAAATACCTGTGAAAAAGCCAACAATAAAGACCATAATCGCAGCTTGTGGATTAGGGATATTTGCTGGATAAATGGCACGATAGATTTCGTAATCAATGGCATTAACTGTTTTGACACCGTTGTTTCTTCCTAAAACAGAAAGTGATGCAACAGGACGATTATAAATCAAATAATCGGCTTCATATGTCACCATGAGATAATCTAGAACTTCTTGATAAAGTTCTTCTGAATACATACCATAATATTCTAATTCACTGTCATAAATAAGTTCAACATCTTCTAAAATATAGGTGATCGTACTCATTTCCCAATTATCTTCATTATATTTCCATCCAATGATGGTCACATCAACTGGTTCTGTTGGATTAGGATCATCTCCTGGAACAACAAACTGTCTACCAGTTAAATTATTTTTTTCAGCATACTCTATAAAGATAGAACGATTACCATATTCATAATTCATTCCACTCTGTGCTAAATAATATAGATTATTGAGTTCTTGATAATCCGTGGTATAACTTTCAACTGTCGCATCATTTAAGAATGCATCAGAAAAATATATGATATTTTTTCGGGTTGTGTCGATACCAACAATGGTGAATTCTCCGACAAAGTCATCTTCTTCGGGATTTCGTAGAAAATCGCTGGTAGCTATCTTTATCGTTTGACCAATATAGTAGTTAATCCATTCATGACCGATAACAATTTCGTTTCTTGCATTTGGTATATCTCCCTCTACATCTTGTCTACGTAACATCGAAGCTGCATCTGTACCATCGATTCGATCATTTGCATAATAATTATAACCACCTAAGTCATTTGGATACCGGTTATCTTCTAGAAATACATAAAGACGTGATGAATTATAAAATGCTAACCCATGTTCATACACACGCTCAACTGTTCGCAAATTTTCAAAATAAGCAAGATCTTCAGCTGTAAAATCTTCACCATCTTTGCGTTCGACTAAAACGCGTGTCTCGGTAACATTTGGGAAACGTGCTGATCTTGTATTTTCGACTTCTCTCATCTGAGAGATGCGATATGTATACACCATAGAAAATGCAATCATCACGATGGCTTGCATTAAAACAAGGAATGTTAAACGTTTAGGTGCCGAGAATAAACTTCTTAATGTAAAACGTAATAAAGTTAAAAACGACATACCACGATGCCCAGGAAGTACACCTTTTTCGATGATGTCAGCTTTTTTTAAAACCTTATCTTCAACGACTTGACCATCATGCATTTTAATTTTGCGGGTTGCATATTCTTGAACTTGTTCAAAGTCATGTGTCACAACAATAACAAGTTTATCTTGACTGATATCATGCAAAAGTTTTAAGACTTGTGCACCTGATACGCTATCTAAATTTCCTGTAGGTTCATCTGCAACAATAATGGGACAGTCTTTGGCAAGTGCTCTTGCGATAACAGCTCGTTGTTTTTGGCCACCAGATAACTTAGATGCTTTATGATTCTTATGTGAAAGTAAACCAACCTTATCAATTAATTCTAAAGCTCGTTGTTTTCTTTCCTTGACTGGATATCCTTGTACTTCTAATGCTAAAAGAACGTTTTGATAAACGGTAAATGAATCAATGATATTATAGTTTTGAAAAACAAAACCAATATTTGATCCACGATATCTTTCCCAATCAGCAATCGTAAAATGTGATGTTTCCTCACCATTGATGTAAAGCTCGCCTTCTTCATAGCCATCTAAACCACTGATGACATTAAGAAGCGTTGATTTACCTGATCCAGATTCACCTGTGACAGCAACGAATTCACCTAATTCAAATGAGAGGTTAATACGTTGCATCCCGACCGATACAGTTTCAGCTGATTTATAAAACTTCGATACATTCTCTAATTTAATCATGCTCATTTATGCATTCTCCTTGTTAATCACACCCCATAGATCCAAAGGATGATGAATGATGTTTGTAGCACCATGTTCAATTAATAAATCTTCATCTCGAAATCCCCATGTTACACCTACTGAACGCATTGATGCGTTATTGGCGGTATCGATATCGACTTCAGAATCCCCAACAAATAGCGCTTCTTCATGACTGACCTGAAGTAAGTTTAAAGCTTTATAGAGCATATCAGGATGTGGTTTAATGGGTATTCCTTTAACTTCGCCAATCGCTTCATCAAATAGGTTTTCAAAGACTTCTTGATTTAATGATTTTACAAGATGCTCAAACTTATTGGAAACAACAGCACATTTATAGCCTTTATCTTTGAGTTGGTGTAATAGCGTTAAAATACCATCATATGGATGGGTATGAACGTTACTATGGGTATCATAATAATCTTGATAAATTCTAAAAAGAATTTCTTTCTCTTCAGTTGTATAAGATTCAGGTACAATCCGTTCAATCAGTTTACGTGCACCATTTCCTACCGCTTTTCTGATATCATCACGAGATTTTTCTGGTAAACCTTTTAATCTTAATGCATGGTTTGCAGCAATCATAATATCTTCAAGGGTATTTAATACAGTGCCATCCATATCAAAAATAACAGCTTTAATCATAGTTGCTCCTTTATATAGTTATGAGTATAACACAAACGATGTGCATGTTATGCTTGGATCGTGTATGTTATCTAGATTTTATGTGGTACTTTAACCATTTGATTCGTTTGATGTGATATTAAACCTAATTGCATGACTAAAATGACAGAAAGCGCATTTGTTTTGTCGTGATCTTCTTCTGGATACTCATCAATATGATGAGCAAGTAAATCATAAAAACGATAATGTTCACCTTTAAGTAGAGGAACTGCCTGTCCTTTACCTGGTTCAACAATAAACTCACTGCGTAATCCTGATGATTGATAAATATCACTTGTAGCTTCATTCACTGTATCAGGAACATCAAAACCATACTTCACATATGTACCTTTTGTTCCTATCAGTTCAAGTCGTGGTTTAGGATCACGATCTAAAACTTGAGCACCTAAAAAACATGTGTGCGTATCATAGTATAACGCCATTTCAAAGTGATCATCAACTTGTGTACCTTCACGATCATCATAAAGCGTATTTGACACAAGGTTTGGCAAACCAAAAAGGTCGATAGCATGATGAACGAGATGTGGTGCAAGGTCATAATAGATACCTGCCATGTCGACTGGTTTGAAACGCCAATTTTCACCAATTTCAGGAACATAGCGATCAAAACGTGTACTAAATGAGACAATTCTGCCAAAGTCTCTTGACTGCATAAGTTGTTTCAATGTTAAGATATCACCATCATATTTTCTATTATGAAAAACACGAAGGATTAACTGTTTTTCATGCGCTAAATCAAAAAGTTCTTTAGCCTTCGTATAAGATTCAACAAAAGGTTTTTCGCACACGACATGTTTACCATGAATGAGTGCTTCTTTGGTATACGCATAATGAACATCATTTGATGTTGCCATAATG
>DAOTHC010000063.1:0-5615 GCA_035447465.1 Acholeplasmataceae bacterium | reverse complement strand
CAACTGCAGCAATCGCTAAATCGCCAACAGCATTCATAATTTCTTCAGATTCACCCTCTAGTGTTACGTAGTATCCGCCACCATATTGGTCGAACTGATTGCCATCTAAATACGCAGTCACTTCATCAGCAACCTTAGAACCAACTAATGTCACATTGTAACCATCTTTAATTTCAGCAGTCACGTTTAAGTAACGGTTAGTGCCATCTGAATTGATGACATTAAAACCGGTGATTCGTTCGATATGTGTAACTGATGTTAAGGGACTATTGGTGAACAGTGGTGCTGAAGCTAGCGATAATAATGTAGGATCAGCTGACATGGGGTTCATCTCAATGACACCTGCATTAACCTTCAAGAATGGATTAACGACAAAGACAACAGGATCACCCATCACATAACCAGGTAACATGGTGTTAGGCACATAGATGCCTTGACCTGATGTGTTGATATAATCTTCTATCATAAGCTGTGTTGCTTGATCAAACAGCATCACACCTGATAAGAATTGTTCGTAACTACCGAAAACATCAAATGTAAAACTTCCACCCACGGTATCAGAAGGAAGATCCAATTGATAATCAATACCTTCAATGGTTACAGTTAATGTTTGACTTGCTCCTAAACTTTCAAGGTTTGTATAAAGATAAGATAAACTATCTAAAACATCTTGTTGTGTCAATGAATAAGTCATCGCTTGATCACGGTTAACCGTAATCTTAACAGAGTCAGCACCTTTTGAAATGCCGTCATCAATTTTTTCTACACCTTCAATACCGTTAAGAATAGCAACAAGATCTGATGATATATCTTCTAATGTCTCTAACTCATATCCAGCAACTTTAATGTTAATACCTTGGGCACCAGCTAATGCTTGTGTGCTATTTTGTGCATCAACTGTGATTTCTACGATATCGCTTGAGGTTAAACCTTCAACAGTATCAAAATCATAGTTAGCAAGTAGATCTGTAAAAATGACTGCATATTCACTGGTTGATTTTTCTCTGTTATCCTTTAAATTAATCGTCATGGATAAATTAGCTGATCCAGATCCAAACATGAACATACCAAAACCACCACTACCACCAATGGATGCTGATACCGTATCAACATCTGCATAACCCTTAAGGTCATCTGTTAATGCGTCAGCAAAATCTGCTTTCACATCAAATGCGGTTTGTGATGCAAAATTCACATCGATTGAAATCGAACCTTCATCTGACTGTGGTAAAAGGATAAACCCTTTAGCTGCAACAGCCCAGATACTGCCTCCTAAGATTAAAAGAACAGTGATAATGGTTACTAAACGATGGTGAATCGTCCACGTAACAGATTTTTCATACACACGCTTAATCTTTGTTAAGACTTTACCTTCTTTTTGTTCTTTTTGGTCAGATAACATACGAGATGCCATCGTAGGAACAAGTGTTAGCGCAATAATGAGTGATGCACCTAATGAATAAGCAATAGTTAAGGCCATACTGATAAAGATATCTGCAATAAATCCTTCGATAAAGAAGATAGGAAGGAAGACAGCAGCTGTTGTTAATGTGGATGCTGTGATCGCACCAACAACTTGTTTAGCACCTAAAATAGCAGCATCTCGTTTACTCTTACCCTCACCAATCATACGATAAATATTCTCAATAACAACAATCGCATTATCAACGAGCATACCAATACCTAACGCAAGTCCACCCATGGACACAAGGTTTAAACTGACATTGGTAAAATACATTAACATGAATGCTGCGATTACTGAAATTGGGATGGCTAAACCAACAATGATGGTTGGTTTAATATCTTTTAGAAAGATAAATAAAACGATAATAGCTAAGACTGCCCCAAATATGATGTTTTGTAAAACAGAACTGATCGATTGATTGATATATTCACCTTGGTCTAAAAGCACTGTGTAATGTGCTGTTGAACCTTCTCGTGCCATCAACATATCGAGTTTTTCTGTGATATTTTTAGTGACTTCAGTGATACCATAATCGGATTGTTTCGTAAACGCAACCTGAATACCTTGAATACCATTAATTTTGGAGTAGACATCTGTATTCGCATTCACATTGCGAATACCATCGACTTTAATGATGTCTTTAATGCGAATCACTTCGCCACCATCAAATAAGACTGGTAAGTTTTCAATATCAGATAGTGAATTGGGTTGATCACCTAAATAAAGCATTCTGATTTCACCTGAATCAAGTGCAACACCAACTAATCCTCCGACATTTTGTCTTTCAATGATTTCTAAGACTTCTTGATGTGTAATGCCATAGTTTGTTAATAATGCAGGATCTAAATCAACTTCTAAGATAACATCTGCTGCACCTGTTACACTGACATCAGCGATACCAGGAATAGCTTGTAAATCTAAAAGAAGATCACGATTGATCCATTCCGTATTTTGAATTAATGCTTCTTCATCTGTTAATGAATCATCATAGTCTCTAAAAAGTGTCACGGTCATAACCGGTAACATATCCGGACTGATGCGTAGGATTCTCGTTGTTCCAACGCCATCATCAAATGAAATGTTATTAATAAGTTCACGTAACTCAATGACAACCGTATCCATGTTTGCTGATTCTGCAAACGTAATGACTGAAATACCAAAGTTATCATTGGATATTGAATACACCTCTTGGAAGTTTCCAATTGTAGAAACAGCTGACTCGATAGGCTTCGCAATATCGCTTTCTACCTGTTCTGGTGATGCACCAGCATAATCGGTTACGGTAACAATAAATGGTAGTTCAATTTCCGGAAAAAGTGTCAGTGGCAACTTTGAAACTGAAAAGATCCCTAACACAATAATTATTAAGATTCCCATCAATACCGTAATGGGTTTTTTTACACTATATGAACTCATATATCCTCCTCTAGATCATACATACCGACCGACCGTTCGGTCGGACTCATGATGATTATATCAATCATGTCATTTTCATGCAAGAAAGATATATAATATTGTGAAATATTGTGATATCTATCTGTCTGTGATATATTAAGTGTAAATAGAATAGGGGGATATCTATGGCTCATCAATCCTTTAGAGGGTACGGCACATTTGATGTCATCACAAAGACCATTAAAGATGGTATGACATATGCTAGTTTTACGAGTGAACTTGTCTATGAAGCCTATATGAACTTAAACGATGTTCGCATAGCCTTTCTTGTGTTTGAACGTTATGTCGTAAGACGTGATACACGTGTTAGTTTGTCTATCATGATTACTGGTTGTGAGGGTGAAATCACCGTTGATGCATCAGCATCAGGTGGTGGTGATCACATACTAACACGTTTTGATTGGGGTGTATCAGACGATTTCTTATCCGCATTATCTGGTATAGCTCGCTCTTTAAATCTCACGTCAGATGATTTTATCTAATAAGACGAGGTGATGCATGATGTTAAAGAAAATCATCACTTGCATGTCAATCGTTTTATCAACGCTTATTCTTTTAGGCTGTCAAAAAGAACCAATTGTGCCTCCCGAAGCAATGTATCATAAGATTGCTGCTGGTGTTGATTTCTCACTGACAATCGATGTCTATGGTGACCTCTATGGTATGGGAACTCAATACTATGGCCTCTTAGCAAACGGCATCAATAGTGCAACAGGCATACCTGAACCCACACTATTAACACCTTATTTTAACTTAGATGATGACGAGTATTTTCTATCAGTTCATGCAGGCGATCGAAACGCACTCGCTTTAACTTCTAACATGCGTCTGTTTTCATGGGGTTGGAATGTAATTGGTCAAACAGGCACCAATAAAGCAGGTGGTACCGTATTAACACCCACCGATATATCTCCTTTGTTATCATTAGATGATAACGAAACGATTGTTCAAATACAAACAGGCAATTATCACACCATGTTGTTAACATCCAAAAGCAGAGTTTTTGGTTGGGGATTAAATAGTCATAATCAAATTGGTTCTGGTTTTGCTAATATTTTATTAGTTCGTCAAGAAGTAACGATTTACCCACTTGAAATCACACATTTATTTAAACTTAAACGTGGTGAAACCATCACACACATCGGATTACACCAAGCCTTAACATCACGAAACCGTTATTTTGGATGGGGTCCTTATGGCATTGATACTGATGGGTTCCAAAGTGGTTCTGTTAATGACATGACCCATCTCATAGATTTTTTAGAAGTTGATGAAGTTGTTGATCAACTTTTAGGTAATGGTTCTTACATCATGACCAATCAAAAGCACATATACAAAACAGGTACATTAACCGGCTTTATTAATGGGAAATCACAAACCGTCATTTCTTATCAAGATATATCATTCTTACTTGAAGGTGCTTCTTTGAAACCTTTGATTGTTGACCAGCAAGATAACATCATTTTTGTAAAATCCAATCGAAAAGTATTCGCTTATGGCCTGAATGAATATGGTGTATTCGGTGCTGGTCACGACGTTAGATTAGCCTTCTTTAGAATTACACCGAATGAAAGAGATATCGAATACGTCTATGAAGATATCTTTTGGGATATTGATTGGCGAATTGCAGAGATTCCTCTCGAAGTGAGTATGTCACTCTATCATACGATGATGTTGACAAATCAATATCGCTTATTTATTTGGGGTAGAAATGGATTTGGAGAACTTGGTGATGGTACATTCGAATCGTCATTTGAACCTCAAGAAGTCTTATTAACATAAAAAAAGCCGTTTGGCTTTTTTTTAAAATAGTTCATCGAGTAACAAATAATAATCAATCTTATCATCATCAACATCGACACCAAGACGCTCTTTAAATAAACTGATATAAGCATCACTACCAAAATTGTACTTGATTGACCTCATACATAATGCGATATCACAATGCCGATCTGCAATGCCCGATAACCCAAAGTCAATCAAACCTTCAACTTGATGATTCTTGATGAAAACATTGGGTAAACAATAATCGCCATGTGAAAATACGAGATCTTCTTGATGTTGATGATGCACTAAATAATCATAAATCTCTTCTGGTTGATGAAATCGATTTTGATTGATATCATCATCCCATGTGAGTACATCAACGTTATGGGTATCGACATGGTGTTTGGCAATCTTGAGTTTTTGTTCAATCCGCATATCAAATGGACATTGATCAATTGGTATACGCCATAGTCGGTGTAACCCTTCAACTAAACATGCAATCACTTCTTCGGGACTTTGTTGTATCACATCATTATCTGAAGTCAATAATCCATCGAGCATGTCCATTAAGAGATAAGATTCATTTTCTTCAATCTTATGTGCAATCAGCTTGGGTGATAAATCAGAATGTTCATTTAACCATAACATGACATCAATCGTATGTTTAGCTTCAACTTGATTTTTAAACACTTTTAAAACAGAATGATCTTCTTTAAATATATAGATATCTGCATCACTCATCCCCATGTGATCTTTCTCATACTGGGGATGTTTTATATGTTCTTTAATATGGAGGGGTAGTTGATCAACGTTAAACATCCTATCACCTCATCATCTTCTTCTAAAAATACCCATACCACCTGATGATCCTCCACCACCTCGGTTTTTAATCACAATACCTCCACCACCTAAAACCAGAAATATAATT
>DAOTHC010000062.1:0-5625 GCA_035447465.1 Acholeplasmataceae bacterium | reverse complement strand
ATGCCATCAATGACCCGATGATGGGAACCATTATCGATAACACAAAATCAAAATACGGGAAGTTTAAACCTTGGATTTTAATTGGTGCCATCACCAGTGCTATCATTTTCTTCCTTCTTTTTCAAGACTTTGGATTAGCTGGAACATCCTTTATTGTTGTTTTCGGTATTTTATATGTTTTATCAGGTATGGCATTTACCATGAATGATATCGCATATTGGTCGATGTATCCAAGTTTTACAACAAATCCAAAAGAAAGAGAGTCGATTGGATCTTTGGCACGTATCTTTGCAAGTATTGGTATGTTTTTAACGATTGCTTTAGTGCCTATCATTTATCAAAATTGGAACATAGGACCAATTAAAGCATTCTCATTTATAGCTCTAGTCATTGTTATCATCTATGTGTTATCACAAGTGATTGTATTCTTCTTCGTTGAACAACCTAAAAATAAGATTGCTCAAGCGGACACTAAAAAATCGACACTCATTGATATGGTTAAAGTTATTTTTAAAAATGATCAATTGGTTGTTATTATTGTTGCGATCTTCTTGTTTAATACAGGATATTTTATTACAACAGCTTTAGGTATCTATTTCTTCAATTATGACTTTAATAAATATGGTGGAGCTGAATTTACCATGTTCTCAGCGATATTAGCGGTTAGCCAATTAACGGCACTCATCATTTTCCCCAAACTTATGCACTACATGACACGAAAAAAATTATTCACTATTTCCGTGATTATGGTTGTTATAGGCTATCTCATTTTCATGAGTGCGGGATATTTCTTACTCCCACTCAATATGGTTACCATCGGTATTGCAGGACTGATTCTATTCAGTGGACAAGGATTCATTCAAGTCTTAGTATTAGTCATGCTTGCTGATACGATTGAATATGGACAATGGAAATTAGGGACACGTAATGAATCCATTATTTTTGCCATTAACCCATTTGTAACTAAGCTTGCAACATCCGTACAAGTCTTTGTCGTCTCATTAACATTAGCTGCTTCAGGGTTAAATGAATACGTCATTAACCCCCTTACTGAAGCCAGAAGAACAAATCCAAATATGACAACAGAACAGGCTAGACAAATGATTGCAGCTAACGTGAACCCTGAAATGCTCCTCAATTTAAGAATTGCGATGATCATCATGCCACTTGTTTTAATCGTTATATCTTATCTTATCTATCGCTGGAAGTATCGGATTGATGCGAAAATGTATGCACAAATCACGCATGATTTGGAAGCGCGCATTCAAGCAGAAGAGATGTAAAAATGAAAACGCCATGAAAAAATGGCGTTCTTTTTTTTACGATTGGGACAAATCCGCCCTGTTCATGTAAAAAACAACATGATACCATAAATGTGTAATCAAAAGAGAGGATGATTTTGATGCAGGGGATTTATTTAGCTTTTCAAGGTTGTGAAAAAAATATTTTAAAAACATTATTGAGTGGTATTGATTTTTCAGACTATCAATTCGAAGTAGGTTTACTTGAAGCGCGAAAAGAGTTTTTCTTATATCCAGATTGGTCTTATTTGGAAAACAAAAAAGAAATGACATCTGAACAAGCAAAACAAACATTCTTAGCAAATGATGAAGGAACTGAACACATAGAAAACTTAACACTTTGCGTTAGAAACAAAGCCATTCGAAAAAAACACATTCAAACATTTAAAGATCTTGTAGATGGTCATTACGATTTAGTGCTTAAAGTCGTTGGACATAATACGGTTCAAATCTATTCACCAAAAGAAGAAGTGCTATCGAAGATTATGCATAATGTGGGTATTATTGATCCAGCATATACCGCGATTAAACCTTATGATCGCATTGAATTAACAACGATTATTGGATAACAAAAAAGCACGTATCTTATCAGTTAAGACACGTGCTTTTATCTTAAATAAAATACATGACGATGGCTGCGATACCAACAATTAAGCAATACACGGAGAAGTAGACTAAATTTTTAACTTTCACGTAATTGTATAAGAAGCGAACAGCAATCAAACTAAATACAAAACTCATAACAAACGCTAATGAATAGCCAATATAATGAATTGATTCATTGGATTGAAAAGCTTCATAAATGCCTAATAATGATACGGGTACTGAAATCACAAGGTAACTTAAGAACGAAAACTTAAGTACTTTTTTTAACTCAATTTTCTGAGTAAGTCCACCCGAAATCGTGATACCACTGCGTGAGATGCCAGGAAAGATAGCAAACATTTGGAAAGCACCAATAACAAATGCGTTTCGCCATGTCACATCATTTTTCCACTGAATGTCTCTTTGTTTATAAACATAGAACAGAAGAAGCGATGTGATGACTAAAGCAAAACCGACAGATAATAAGTCATCGGGTAAGTAATCTTTAATCAATAAGCCAACAAGACCTACTGGAATAATCGCAACAATCAACTTCAATACATAAATGAAATCTTCTTTACCCGTTTCATCTTTCTTAACTAAATAGCAGAATGTTCCTTTGATAAGTTGTTCAACATCTTTCCTAAAAAATAGAAGTAGAGCTAGAAATGATCCCGTATTTGTAATCATTAAAAATGTTGGGAATGCTGCCATATCCATCTTAAAGAGATGACTGAATATGGTTAAATGACCACTGCTTGAAATGGGGAATATTTCAGTTATACCCTGGATAATACCTAAGATTATGTACTTAAGAATTTCTATGAATTCTGTCATGTCTATCACCGTCATTATTATAGCATAGATAAAAGCTATTTAATAGACAATCAAAATGAGAAACGATGATTTGAAATCCAGATGAAATACTTTTCTAGTCATTTCATGTATACTATATGTAAGTAAAGGAGTTCATATGAATCACATCATAAAAATCGTAAAAGGATCATTGGTAGGACTGGGTAGTATTTTACCTGGAATCTCTGGATCGATGGTTGCTACTATACTAAAAATATATACAGAACTTATTACAGCGCTCAATCAGTTTACTAAGAAACCGATTCGTGCTGTTTTGTCCGTTTGGCAATACATTGTAGGTGTAGCTTTAGGTTATCTCATTGGCTTTTTATTTATCAAAATCTTTTTAGATAACTTTCCGATACCCTTCACCCTTCTCTTTATCGGTTTTATTATTGGATCAATTCCCAGCGTGACACATGAGACAAAAGGTGTTTCCAAAAAGTGGCATCATATCTTGGTTTTGATTTTAGCTATGGTGATGATGGCACTCTTCTTGTTCGTACAGGAAGCCAGTGCAACCGCAGATAATTGGACGTATTATCTTGTCATCTTTGTCATCGGATTTATTACAGCCGCATCCTTAATCACACCAGGTTTATCAGCAGCAACCTTGCTGATGGCATTAGGTTATTTTCATATTTTAATCAATTTGGTTGATGATGTCGCACGTGCATTCATCAGTTTCGATTTTTCTGGCATTGCGGATTATCTGCCCATGTTACTCGTGCTATTATTAGGATTACTCATCGGCATGATTGTGGTCGGTAAGGTGATGTATCAGATTTTAATGCACTATAAAGTTCATTTTTATATGGCTGTATTAGGTATCATTTTTATTTCACCATTCAATATTTTATTTGAGTTACAACAAGAAACCGAAAACAACGTGTTCAACACACCATGGACAACGTGGCTTATTGCTGGTGTTTTATGTCTACTTGGTTTTTATACAACATATCGTTTATCAAAGAAAGGTTTTAAGGAGGATTCACATGATTAAAAAAGCCGTTATTCCAGCTGCTGGATATGGTACGCGTTTTCTACCCATCACCAAAGCACTACCTAAAGAATTGTTGCCAATTATCGATCGACCAACGATTGAATACATCGTTAATGAAGCGATTGAAGCTGGCATGACTGACATTTTACTCATTGTCAGTTCAAATAAGAATGCGATTATTGATTATTTCGATTACAACATTGAGTTAGAATCTATTTTACTTAGCAAGAATAAACAATATGAATATGGCCTTGTTAGAAACATTGGTGTTGGTGCGAATATTCATTTTATCAGACAGCGTGAACAACTCGGTTTAGGTCATGCCGTTTTACAAGCCGAAGCCTTTATCAGTGGGGAACCTTTTGCTGTTTTACTCGGTGATGATATGTATGTGGGTAAAGATCAACCTGCCATTAAGCAGATTGCTGACGTCTATGAGAAAGTTCAATCAACCGTATTAGGCACAATGGAAGTTGAACTTAAAAATACATCAAAGTATGGTATCTGTATTCCTAAAGAAGGCGAAAAGGGTCCTATTGTAGAACTTAAAGGCGTTGTTGAAAAGCCAAAAATAGAAGAAGCACCATCACGTTCAGCCATTGGTGGAAGATATATATTAACTCCTGCAATCTTTGATTTCTTAAGAGATCAATCACGAGGTGCTGGTAATGAAATCCAACTAACAGATGCAATTCTAAGATTGATGTCAAAAGAAAAAGTCTATTCATATGACATTCAAGGCAAACGTTATGATGTCGGTAACAAAGTTGACTATATTGAAGCCATCCTCGATTTTGGTCTACAAAAAGATGAAATCAAAGATGATTTAAAGGCTTTAATTAAACGAAAGGCTGAATAAAAGCATTTACTTTAAGACATATTTTCATTATAATATAGGTAACACGTAAGGAAGACAAGTAATCTTTTTACTGGTTAAGAGAATGTGCGGTTGGTGCGAGCACATCCAGGTGATTGATGAAATCCACTTCTTAGTGACGCTAATCACGTCCGTATGTCTGCGTTAAAGATATTGAGGGCTAGAGACTACTCTAGAACTAAGGTGGCACCGCGTTAACACGTCCTTAGCATGATAAGGGCGTTTTTTATTTTTAAATAGGAGGATATAAACATGTTAGATTTAAAGTATGTCGTAGACAATATTGATGCTGTGTATGCAAAATTATCACAACGTAACGGTGATTTTAGTTATATCTATGAACTTGTTGATTTATCAAACAAGAGAAAAGAAATCATCGCTGTTGTTGAATCCAAAAAAGCTTTACGAAATGAAGCTTCTAAAAAAATTGGTGAGTTGAAACGTCAAAAACTGGATGCTTCAACTGTTTTAAGTGAAGTCACACATATCGGTGATGAGATTAAAACGTTAGATGATGAATTAAAAGACATCGAAGATAAAATTCAGTGGTTACTTGCGATAACCCCCAATATACCTCATGAAAGTGTTCCCGTTGGAAAAGATGATCATGATAATGTGGAAATCAAACGCGTAGGAGAACCTAAAACATTTGGTTTTGAAGTGAAAGATCACGTAGCACTAGGCGAAGCATTAGGTATCTTAGATTTTGAACGTGCAGCCAAAATAACAGGTACACGTTTTGTTGTTGATAAGGGATTCGGTGCACGTCTTGAACGCTCACTCATTCAGTTTATGATGGATCTTCATGCGTTAGAGCATGGCTATACTGAAATTATTCCACCTTATATCGTTAATGAGAAGAGTATGTTTGCTACAGGACAATTTCCTAAGTTTAAAGATGATGCATTCAAAGTTGTTGCAGGTGATAACAGTTGGTATTTAAATCCTACAGCTGAAGTACCTACAATTAACTTGTATCGTGATGAAATCATTGATGGCAATCT
>DAOTHC010000061.1:0-5735 GCA_035447465.1 Acholeplasmataceae bacterium | reverse complement strand
GCATCTACTCGATTATCCTGCACATCAAAAACAATTGCGTTTCTTTAGAGATTTGGCAATGGTCTATCGTCATCATCCCGCACTCTTCCAATATGATCATGATCCAAAGGGATTTGAATGGTCCGTAGTTAACGATCAAGACCAAAGTGTCTTTTCATACATTAGAAGAAGTGATGACGAAGTGTTTGTGGTTGTACTCAATATGACACCTAATGTTCATGAGTTTTATGAAATAGGTGTACCTCACAGAGGAACATATGTTGAAATCTTAAACAGTGATAAAGACATTTATTTTGGCAGCGACCAGTATAATGGGGTTAGTTTAAAAACTGTCAAGGGTGACAGAAATCAGTTTAAGTACTATATTAAACCAAAACTAGGACCTTTGTCAGGTATGATTATCCAATATAAAAAACCGCAAAAGAAATAAATAATAGAGCTCATCTCGCTAAAGATGAGCTCTTATTTCTTTTATCTAGTTGTTTCTCTTTCAATCAGTTTGACATCGATAATGTCATGCAAGCTTTCTAGTTCAACACCACGAATCAGTCGTGTTAAGTTAATAAATGATTGTTTACCCATAAAATTAACAGATTGATGAATCGTTGTTATCGATGGTGTCACCCATTTAGAATAAGGTGTATTATCATATCCTATGATCTGTACGTCGTTTGGTATCTTTTTACCAAGTTTTTGCAAAATGTTTAAAGCAGTCAATGCGAGGGTATCAGAGAAGGCAAAGATGCCGTCCACATTTGGATTGTTCTTTAAAACTTCTTCAATCAATTTAACATCAGGATTGATTAAGTCAAAGTCAAAGATATCCGCGTATAGTTGATGTGCTTTGAGTTCATTTAAGAAGCCAATCGTACGCTCCATGGTTGTAAGAAGAAACGATGGACCTCTAAATACTAAGATGTTTTTACAGCCAGATGAAATCAGTTTCTTAGCAGCAAGTGAACCACCTTTGACATTATCTGAAGTGATTGATGGGATATTTTCATCTAAAATGTGATCCACTGTAACAACAGGGATGTTAAGTTCTGTCAATTTATCACGATTTGAAAAATTTGATGCGATAATTAATCCTTCAATGTTATATTGTTCGAAGAACTTTAAGTATTCTAGTTCACGATCTGGATCATCTTGTGTATGACAGAACATGATTTTATAACCGTATGCAGAAGCTTGGGATTCAATACCTTCAAGTAGTTCACCATAAAATGATGGACCGATATGAGGGACGATCACACCAATAATTTTTGAACTACGGTTTGTAAGTGAACGTGCGAGCTGGTTAGGAATGAATCCTAACTCTTTAATGATTTTATTGACCAATACCTTGGTTTCTTCATGGACATAGCCCTTTTGATTAATGACGCGTGAAACGGTTGAAACACTGACGTTAGCACGTTTAGCTACATCGCGGATGGTAGGTTTCATCACAGATCCTCCTTGAATAATAGATGGAAAGATTGACCTTTCATCTTGATTGTATCATGAATATCAATCATTTGGTCATGGATAATATCTCGGTATGATCCTTCAATCGATTTTGTCGCGATCATTTGATCACGATCATGAGGATTGATGATCGCCATAAGTTTTCTATTGTTAATATGTTTAGTCATGATTAAAACATTGTCTTGATATGTTAATTGACATTCGCTATTAAATAACTCGTTATCTTGTTTTCTTAGAGTAATTAAACGTTTGATAAAAGCATGGAAGTCTATATCCCATGTCGCTTGATCCCATGGAAAAAGTCTCCGGTTGTCAGGGTCATGTTCACCCTCAAGACCGATTTCATCTCCATAATAGATCATGGGGGTACCTGGTGATAAAAACATGATTAGATATGCAATCTTGACCAAATCGATGTTGTTGAGACATCTGGTTTTAATTCTCATCGTGTCATGGCAACCGATATGATTGAACAGATTTTCTAAAACAGATTTGGGTGTTTTGATATACTGATGAGTAACGATTTCAATAAACTTTTCAGGCGAAATCTGGTTTGAAATGAAATCCCATATGACAAAACTCAACTCATAATTCATCACACTATCCAATTGATCTCCCATGAGCCATGGCAACGATTCATCCCAGTTTTCGCCAATGATGACTGAGTCTGGTTTGACAGAACGTGTACGTTTTTTAATCTGTCTTAGGAAGTCATGAGATAGTTCGTTTGATACATCAAGACGCCAACCATCAATGTCTGTTTCTTTGATCCAATAACTCACGACATCAAGTAAATAATTTTGTACAATCGGGTTAGACGTACGCCATTTGGGCATGCTTGGTTGAAAAGAAAACGTCTCATAGTTTAAAGAAATACCACGATAGTTAATAGGCTTACCAAAGCCATTTAGAGGAAAATTGACAACGGGGTATCTCTTGATATAAAAACAGTCGTGATAGCGACTTTCCTGTTCATGTTTGATCACGTCTTGGAAAAATGGATGAAAGAAACCTGCGTGATTAAAAACACCATCGAGTATGACTTTAATGTCAAAGTTGTGAGCTTTTTTAACAAGCTCGATTAAATCCTCTTTTGTACCAAAGTGAGGATCGATTTGAAAATAGTCAGTTGTATCATATTTATGTGCTGTTGGTGATAAAAAGATGGGGGTCAAATAAATACCATTAATCCCTAAATCTTTTAGATGATCGAGATGATGTGTGATACCTTTGAGTGTTCCACCATAGTGTTTAGCATTCTGAACAGGATGATCAGGTGCTAAAAATGTATGATCATGGTCTGGACTAAAACGATCAACAAAGATTTGATACCAAATCCGGTCCTTAACCCATTCAGGTGTTTCATGTAGATCAGATTCATGAAGATAAGGGAATTTGAAATAAGGCATATCACGCATCTTTTCAAGATCAGATATCACACCACGAGGTGTGAATGCGTATACGTTGTCCTTATCATATAACATGAATGCATATTGAAGTCTTTTTGTTTGAGGTTGAACTTGAATAAAGTAATAATCATAGTCTTGTGTCTGATATCTGACATGCATTTCCTCTTCATGATATACCCATAACGACTTATCCGTTGATGTTGTCCATTCAAATGGGTCACCATAACGTAAAAAAACAGAAGAAAGATCATTTCTTTTGGTTCTTAAGAGAAGATGAAGATGTTCCTGATCATAAGCATAAGCATACTCTGATTTAGGTCTATGAAATAAAAAAGATTGTTCCATGTGCTCACCTGTAGTCATTATAGCATGGTGTAAAAATGTTTGATAATATGAAACCGCTCACATTATCATTTGTCTGTATCATGTATGATACAATGTTTATGTCAAAGGAGTCTTATATGCAACATAAATGGTGGATGGAAAGCGTCGGATATCAAATCTATCCTAAAAGTTTTTTCGACGCTAACTCAGATGGTATTGGAGATTTACAAGGTATCATACGTCAACTTGATTATCTTGAAGGATTAGGTGTCAATCTGTTATGGATTTGCCCTTTTTATGATTCTCCAATGGATGATAATGGTTACGATGTTCGCAATTTCTTTGATGTGAGTAAAGAGTTTGGTACGATGGATGATGTGCATGAACTGATTCAAAAAGCACATGAAAGAGGTATTAAAATCGTATTGGATTTCGTTTTAAATCATACATCCGATGAACATCCATGGTTTATCGAATCACGTAAATCCAAGGATAATCCATATCGTGATTACTACATTTGGCATGATGGCAAAATGGTTGATGGCAATAAAGTAGAACCTACAAACTGGGGATCATTCTTTGGAGGTAGCGCATGGCAATATGATGAGCCAACCGATAGCTACTACATGAAAATATTCTCAAAGAAAATGCCAGATCTCAACTGGAAGAATGAGTCTGTTCAACAAGAAATGGTCAACATTGCAAAAACATGGTTAGACATGGGTGTTGATGGTTTTAGAATTGATGCTGTATCGCACCTCGATCGTGCACCTTTTGAGGATGCGATTAGCGATGGAACTGAAAAGTACCCGCTTGACTGGTTTAAATTCTCTAATCTACCCAAAGTTCATGACTATTTAAAAATGTTAAATGAGAACGTCTTTAAACCGTATGATTGTGTTGCTATAGGTGAAGTCGGTGGTTCAGCATCTATCGATTCTGGATTGTTATACAGTGGATTTGATTCACATGAACTTTCGATGGTGTTTAATTTTGACCACAATTGGTGTAACAATCTTCATGAAACTTTAAATACAAAAAAACTAAAAACGGATGTTTTAGCACTTAAACGTGTTTTTAGTTCGTGGCAATATGCATTTGAATCTAAGGGATGGTTGCCACTGAATTGGCTTAATCATGATCAACCAAGACTTGCGAGTCAATATGGAGATTATAAATATCCACTTGCATCTTTAAAAATGTTAGCGACCGCACTACATTTCATGCGTGGTACACCATTTATTTACCAAGGTGAAGAAATTGGTATGACCAATTTTCCATTTGAAGATGTCGATCAATTCAACGATGTCTCATCCATAGCTAACTATCAATATCACTTGAATAAAGAACCAGATGATCCAGTTAAAGCATTAAAGAAAGCAGCGCAAAGATCACGCGACAACGCACGTACAGCGATGCAGTGGGCAAATGAGCCATATGGCGGCTTTTCATCTGTTGAACCTGTCCCGCTCGTTAATCCCAATTATCGAAAGATCAATGTCGAAAATCAAGTACATGACCCATCATCACTATTTAATCATTATCGCAAACTGATAGATCTTAGACGTCATTCAGCCTATCATGACGTAATCACTTTTGGAAGTTATGAAATGCTTGATGAAAACGATCAAGATCATTATGTCTACTTAAGACGATTTCAAGATGATGTGCTCTTGGTTATCAATTCATTTTCTAGAAAACCAACACGTTATGATCTATCGTCATATGAAATTATTGAATGTGTTATCACAAACATGAAACGATATCAGATCAAAAAGAACTATATTTATTTGAAACCCTATGAATCAGTTGTATTCAAGGTAAAGGAGAACTTATGAGAAGAAGTGGTGTATTACTTCATATATCAAGCTTACCAAGCCCATATGGTATGGGTAGTTTTGGTAAAGCGGCTTATGATTTTATTGATTTTTTGTATCAGTCAGAACAAACGTTTTGGCAAATTTTACCGTTAGGGCCTACTTCATATGGTGACTCTCCTTATCAAACATTCTCAGCATTTGCTAATAACCCGTATTTTATTGATCTTGATCTCCTCATCGAAGAAAATCTTCTTCATCAAGATGAAATCGTTTCAACCTTTGATTCTGAGCAATATGTGATGTATGACAAGCTTTATGAAGAACGCTTTATCGTTTTAAAGAAAGCATTTCAACGTTTTAATCTTTTAGATTATAAATTTCAACAGTTTGTATTTGATCAACGCCGCTGGCTCTATGATTATGCGCTATTTATGGCACTCAAGGTCTATCACCAAGGTCAATCTTGGGAGTCTTGGGCTGAAGAACTTCGTTTAAGAAACCCAGAAACGATGGCATATTATAAAGAACTTCTACAAGAAGATATCCTCTTCTATCAGTTTTTACAGTTTAAAGCTTATGAACAATACTTAAACTTAAAGAAGTATGCCAATTCTAAAGGAATTAAACTCATCGGTGATATGCCTATCTATGTTTCTTATGATTCAGCCGATGTTTGGGCAAATCCTGATTATTTCTATTTAGATGCTAAACGTTTACC
>DAOTHC010000060.1:0-5782 GCA_035447465.1 Acholeplasmataceae bacterium | reverse complement strand
AACGGATATGTTACTCAAAGTACCTTCATATATGAGTTCTGAAAAAGCATACATGCTTTTAACACAAGTCACAGGACGATCAGGTCGTATGATGCAAGGTGAAGCTTATCTTCAAGGTTATGATTTGAATCACTTTGTCTTGAGGAGCTTGTCTGAAGGTTATGATGCGTTTTATAAAGAAGCTCTTTATCAACGTAAACTATTAGGCTATGAACCTTATGGACAAACCTCACAACTTCTTTTTTCAGGAGTTAGTTTCTTAAAGACCTATCAAAAAGCTTTTATGATGAAAAAAGAACTTCAAAAGATGGGCTTTAATGTTTTAGGCCCATCACAAGCAATGATTAAAAAAATGAAAGATCAATACAGGTTTACATTAACACTTAAATATCAAAAAATGGATTTAACTCCGTTATTTAAGTTAATTGAGTCTCATCAACAGCAAGATATTTCTATCTCATTTATACCCAAATTAGACACATGGTAGGTGCATATATGAACATCGTATTTATGGGTACACCCAACTTTTCTGTACCCGTTTTAACAAAACTTAATCAACATCATCACATCATGTTAGTTGTTACACAGCCTGACAAAGCCGTTGGAAGAAAGAAAATCATGATGCCGTCTCCTGTTAAGGTTAAAGCATTAGAACTGGGGTTACCTATTTTTCAACCGGTAAGTCTCAGAAAAGATTATCAGACGATTATCGATTTGAAACCTGATTTAATCGTCACAGCAGCATATGGACAGATGTTACCACAGGAACTTCTTGACCAAATTGAAGCTGTCAATGTTCATGGTTCTTTATTACCTCATTATCGTGGTGGTGCTCCCATTCAATATGCACTATTCGATGGATTAAAAGAAACAGGAATCACCATCATGTACATGACATATAAAATGGATTCTGGTGATATCATCCGTCAAGAGAAAGTTTCAATTGAAAAAGATGATAACTATGAGACGTTATCTAAAAAATTATCGATCGTCGGTGCTGATCTCTTAATCCAAGTGTTAGATGATATCACACAGGGAACAAGCCAAAGAACACCACAAAATGAACAGGATGTTACATTTGCCTATACGATTAAACCAGCAGATGAAGAAATTCATTTCGGTATGACAACAAGCCAGATGATTAATCGTATTAGAGGATTAAGTCCAGAACCAGGCGCAACCCTCCATATTAAAAATATGACTCTCAAGGTTTATCGTGCCCAAAAAGGTGATATAATAGACGATAAGGCGATCCCTGGCAGTGTGCTTATGGCACATAAGCGATTGATTATAAAAACAATTGATGGGTCCATCGAGTTTTTAGAAGTTCAACAACCAGGAAAAAAAGTCATGGCCACCAAAGACTTTCTTAATGGCCAGAACATCATCCAACAGGGTGATGTCATTGAAGGGAGAAAATAAAAATGGGTGAAAAAGAACAGCAAAAAAAAGTCATTTACACACGACATGAAATGTTCGAACTTAACAAAAAGATTTTATTAAAACGTGGTGTAACATTAGAATCAATCGCTGAGATTAGTTACAAACAACAATCACGTTATTCAGACAATGTTTCCATGGATTTATGCATGGAATCAGTTGAAAAGATCTTATCACTTCGTGATGTATTCCATCACGTGCAACTTGCATGTGAAATTGACAGATTAGCAGAAGAAAAGATGTTTCAAGGACCTATCCAAGAGATCATCTATCAAGATTTAGGTTTATTTGGTATTGATGAAACGATGGGTTTAGATGTATCAGGTCTTTATGGTACGATTGGCCAAACTAACTTTGGTGATATCGATGTCAATAAACATGGTGTTGTTAAAAAGTTAAATGACTTAGGAAAAGAAGATGGCATTTGTCATACCTTCTTAGACGATATCGTCGGAGCGATTGCTGCTGCAGCATCGACACGTGTCGCACAAGTATTAAATGAAGAAATCGCACATGAAGATATCGGTGTTAAACGTTTTAGTATTTTTGATCTTTAATGTAAAAGGATGATTGGGTGAAGAAAAGATTAAGGGATAAACTCAATGTTAAAGCGCTTGGCAAAGGGATTTTTGCTAAGTACTTTGGTTTTGAACAAGGCGTCGATATCACAGATGATGTCGCCGTTCTTTTCCGTCGTAATGTGGTTATCAAACACATTGTCTTCGTATCAAACTTAATGTATTCTATCATCTTATTTGTGTTATCTTTATCAACAAAAGATGAGGTCAGTAATTGGGTTGTGACATTTATCGCATTTCCATTAACCTATGTGATCAATAAATTTTTAACGAAGCTTATCAACATGGATCCTCATGATAAAACCAAACAATCGGTTGCCATGTATGTCTCAGCATTTTATATTTTCTTTTCATCGATCTTGATTTATGCCAGACTTTATCAAATCGATTACTTTGAAACAGCAGCATACATCTTAATGTATTATGCAATCGTTGTTATTTCACTTTATCAAGAACGAAAATTACTATCCTCATCATTTCAAGGATTACTCGCGCTCTTAACCGTCATTCACTTTATATGGACGTTCACCATTCATCGACTTGTTCAAGAAGGTGAAACCATTATGGAGTTCTTACCAAGATTCGTCACCCTACCAGAATTTGGTGATATCTTATTAAGAACGCTACTCTTCATTTTGTTCTACTTTGTTGTTTATGCGATTGTCTCGATGGGGCAGTATATACAAGAAGAACGTAAGAAAGAACTGATTAAACGTAGACAAGTTCAAGGTGATTTCTCACATATCGTAGGGGATTTATTCTCTGTTGTTTTCTCAAGTTCTTATACACTCATGGACAAACGTCACGCATCACAAGTACAGATGATGAGTGAAAAGTTAGCTGATTATTATGGCATGTCCTATGAAAAAATTAAAGATTTAAACGCTTATGCTTTAATCCATCTTCAATATCAAGAGATTAAACATATGCTGAATGACATGAACACATTTGATGAGAAATCTTATGATGTTTTAAAGGAAAAAACTGAACTCGGTTCTAAGATTGCCAAGCGTATGCAGCTCGCTCAAAAATGTGAAGACATTGCACGTGCTCATATTGAAGACTCAGCCAATGAAAAGTTTCTCAAAGAAATGTTACTTATTCAGCCGGAGATTGAATCACAGATCATTTTACTTGCTGATTTATACATCACGATGCGTGGACCGAAACCTTATAAACGACCCATGGCTCACTCCATTGTTTTAAAATCTTTCCAAAATGAATTGGGTCAATATTTCGATCATGACTTAAAAGAAAGATTTTTGAAGTTTCATGATGAATTTGCAGAGATGTATAACAATTTCTAAAGGGAATTGGTTGACATTTCATGAGAGTTGTTGTATCCTTATTGAGGATTACAAGTAAATCTAGTTTCACTTATTCAGAGCTATCGAGGCAAGTGACCGTAGACATAGCAGCAACCTATTTAAATTAGGTGCTTATCACAAGGGGTTTAAGTGACCCATCAATAAGGAAAAATCCCAAAGACAGGTGTTTCTCCTTAGAGAAACATTTTTTTATGAAAGAAGGCTTCGTATGCGTAAATTATTTAGTAGTGAATCAGTAACTGAAGGACATCCAGACAAAGTCGCAGACTATATTTCCGATGCCATTTTAGATGCTGTATTAGAAAAAGATCCCGAAGCGAGAGTCGCTTGTGAAACAGCAGTAACAACAGACTATGCGCTCCTATTTGGTGAAATCACATCAACAGCAAATATTGATTTTGACCACGTCGTTAGAGGTGCGATTCATGATATTGGATACAATAAAAAAGAATATGGTTATAATGCAGATGATGTCATTATTGATGTTCGCATTAAACCACAATCACCAGATATTGCTTTAGGTGTCGATGAAACCGAACATAAAGAACAAGGTGCTGGGGATCAAGGTTTAATGTTTGGTTATGCATCCAATGAAACCATCACGTTAATGCCATTACCTGTTTATTTAGCACATCGTCTATCCGAAAGATTAAGTTACGTCAGAAAAAACAATATCATATCAGGTCTTCGTCCTGATGGTAAAACACAAGTTACAGTCGCCTATAACGAGAAGAACCAACCGGTTGCTATTCACACTGTTGTTTTATCGACACAACATGATGAATCATGGGATCAAGTCAGTCTTAAAGCCGCTGTAATGGAACATGTCATTGAACCTGTATTAAGAGGTTATGATACAACCGAAACGATTTATCAAATCAATCCAACCGGTCGTTTTGTTATTGGTGGTCCACATGGAGATGCTGGACTAACAGGTAGAAAGATTATTGTTGATACGTATGGTGGTTATGCTCGTCATGGTGGTGGCGCATTCTCTGGAAAAGATGCTTCAAAAGTTGACCGTAGTGCTGCCTATATGGCGCGATATATTGCTAAAAATATTGTTAAATCTGGCATTGCTGATCAATGTGAAATTCAAATTGCTTATGCGATTGGTTTAGCTGAACCTGTATCAGTGTCGATTGATACATTTGGTACAGAACGTGTTGATTTAAGTGATATTTATGATGTTGTTAAATCCAACTTTGATTTAAGACCAGCATCCATTATTAAAACACTAGACCTCAAACGTCCCATTTTTAAAAAGACTGTTAATTATGGTCATTTTGGAAGAGAAGATGAAGATTTCACATGGGAAAAATGTGATCAAGTTGATTTGTTTAGAAAGTTGTTAAAGTAACCCTAGGAGGATATTCGTATGCCATTTTTAATCGCGGGGGGTTCGCTTTTTATCATCGCATTGATCATCGTTTTTTATGTATTATCAACGAAAAATATGTTCAAAAGACTTGAAACAAAGATTGCTCAGTCCCAGATTGAACTCGATCATGCCATTGGTAAATGGTTTCTATTATATCAAGATTTTTATAAGCACTTAAATCACGAACATTCATTGACAGAAATCAGACTTGATGGATCACTTGATACGATGAATATGATCGAAAAAGCTGTTTTTATGCATGACGTATCAGAAGAGATTGAAAAGGCATATCTGGCTTTATCAACCTCTGAATCAATCAAAAACAATGATGAAGTTGCATTGCTTTTTGATGTGATGCACGAGCTCAAAAATGAACTCGATTTGAAGAAATGCAGCTATCATGCACTCGTATCCGAATTTAATCAAAAAGTCGTTGTTTTTCCATCACATATGGTTGCTACATGGTTATCCTATGAGAAAAAACCTTATCTTGAAATTGATGATTCAATCACTCAAACAACAAACTTAAAATAGAACTCTTTTTCAAGGGTTCTTTTTTTATCATTTTTGACATTATGGTAATTTCCCATAAACAGTGAAATCGCTTGTAAAAAAGGCCTTATTATAGTAATATAATAAAGACGAAAAGGAAGTGTTTCTATGCTAAAAAAATGGTTTGATCCAGGAAAAAAGGAACTCAAAGAAGCAAAAAAAATAGCAGATATTGTTTTTTCACTTGAAGAGAAAATGGCTCAGTTAACTGATGAAGAACTTCAAGCAAAGACAATAGAATTTAAAGATCGATATCAGAAGGGTGAATCACTAGACAGCATGATGCCAGAAGCGTTTGCTGTTGTAAGAGAAGCGTCAAAACGCGTGACACGCCTTTTCCCATATTATGTCCAAGTTTTAGGAGCAGTTGCTATTTTTCATGGTAACATTGCTGAAATGAAAACTGGTGAAGGTAAAACCTTAACAGCTGTTATGCCTGCTTACTTATCAGCAATCAATGGTGAAGGTGTTCATATTGTCACCGTTAACGAATACTTGGCGAA
>DAOTHC010000059.1:0-5885 GCA_035447465.1 Acholeplasmataceae bacterium | reverse complement strand
TCCTTGAGTCCACCCGCATAGCAGGTGGTTTTATGTTAGTCTTCGACCAACATAACAAAAAGACTTGTCACATCAGGTAAACGCCTGATGACAGTGACAAATCTTTCTAGGGAAGACGCTAAGATATTGAATGCGCAACGTGATGTAGCAAGTTACCAAGTGATTTCATCGACTTATGATCAACATCATAAACTCATTGACATATCGCGTAGTATCTCAACGATGAATCAATACTTTGAAGTCGATTTTAATAAAGAAGATATGAGTAAAATAACAAAAAATCATTTTTTCTATATCTAGTCAGCTGATGCTGACTTTTCTTTTTAGTGATAAAACGCCATCAACAGACTATCAAGGTATTTCCCATCGATCAGTATTTCTCGTTTTTCAGTACCATATATGTGAAAACCAACGGATTCATAAAGTTTAATCGCTTCGTGATTCGTTTTTGTTACAGTTAAAAAGATATTGATGATACCCATATCTTTTGCTATCCTCATCATCTTTAGCAGTAAGGATTTACCGATACCTTGTTTTTGAAAATCATGATCAACATACATGGCATGTAAATGTCCATTATGTTTGGTCTTCATGTGGTTCGATCTTCGCATAAGTAGTATACCAACAAGTTTCTCGTTTGACCATGCGCCTAGAACCGTATTATTTAGATCATCTAGCTGATTTTCATAGTGAGATAATGACAATAAAGATTCTTCTTCATAAGAAGAACCAAATGTCTCTTTTGCTTCCATAAGGCCTTTAAGTCTTAATTCGCGATACACTTTAGCGTGTTCTTTATGTAACTCTATTATGGTAATCATGATTTAAATCACCTCCAATAAAGATAAAATTAATCCGATGATGACTGGCATGTGACATATGGCTAAATAAATGATTGCTTTTGGAAAATCAAATTCTTCTAACTTGTATTTTCTAATCACAAAAGTTGATGTGATTATAGATATCAATGCACCTGATCCGAAAACTGATGTGGTGTATATCAGTGTATCAAGCCGATCATAGGCATACATTAGAATGATTAACAATATCATATAATCGATGATGGTTAGATATGCCACCGCGTATAATATCACGTTTTTTCTTTTTGATTCATCCATTATTGCGTCCCCTATTTTTATTTATTATAGCATGAAAAAAAGGATTTCCGGAGAAATCCTTTTTGTTGATTAATAATCTAAATCTTCTTCTTCAGTATAGGTATTTGAGCGGTCATAATCAAATGTTGTTTCTCTTAAAATACCTGTACCAGCTGGGATTAAGCCACCAATGATGACATTTTCCTTTAAGCCGTGAAGTTCATCGGTCTTACCCTTAATCGCTGCATCTGTCAAGATACGTGTTGTTTCCTGGAAGGATGCTGCTGATAAGAAGGAGTCACTTCTTAAGCTTGCGCGTGTGATACCGAGTAGAATAGGTCTACCAACTGCAGGACGTTTGAACTGTCCGAATGCGATTTTATTCGCACGTTTGAATTCGGAAACAGAAACTTCAGTACCTGGTAATAGATCTGTGTCACCTTCGGTAACTACTGTAATTCTTCTAAGCATTTGACGAATGATCAGTTCAACGTGCTTATCAGAAATTTCTACGCCTTGTGCACGATATACCTTTTGAACTTCTTCTAAGATGTAGAGTTCAGCAGCTTCTGCTGATACAACTCTTAAGAGTTCTTTAGGGTTGATCGAACCTGGAGTTAATTTTTGACCAGCCTTGACGGAAGCACCTTTTCTAACAAGAGCTTCAATATTGGGGTCAACGGTATACTTGTATTCTTTTTCATTCGCATCGACAACTGTGATCAGTGAAATACCACCACGTTGACGATCGATAGATTTAACTTTACCATCGACTTCAGAAATAACAGCTTTACCTTTAGGATTACGTGCTTCAAATAATTCTTGAATACGTGGAAGACCTTGTGTGATATCGGATGCTGAAGCAACCCCACCGGTATGGAAGGTTCTCATGGTTAACTGTGTACCAGGTTCACCAATCGATTGTGCGGCAACGACACCAACTGCTTCACCAACTTCAACACGTGTGTTGGTTGCGAGGTTACGTCCGTAACACTTCGCACAAACACCGTTATCGGAGTTACATGTGAGGTTAGATCTAATTTCAACTTGTTCAACATCAGCTTTGATAATGGCTTGGCCAATTTCTTCAGTGATAAGTTCATTACGTTTAACTAAAACTTGTTTTGTCTTAGGATGTAAGACATCTTTCGATGCATAACGTCCAACGATACGGTCATATAAAGGAACGATTTCTTTTGTATCTTCCTTAATGGAGGCCATCATCACACCGCGTTCAGTACCACAATCTTCATCAACAACGATGACATCTTGGGATACGTCAACTAAACGACGTGTTAAGTATCCTGATTCAGCTGTTTTTAACGCTGTATCGGTAGAACCTTTACGGGCACCATGGGTTGAAATAAAGAATTCAGAAACGGTTAGACCTTCTCTAAATGATGCTTTAACAGGGACTTCGATAATTTCACCTTTAGGGTTATTCATCAGACCACGCATACCAGCAAGCTGAGCGAAGTTTGATGCGTTACCTCTGGCACCTGAGTCAGACATCATATAGATGTTATTGTCCTTATCGAATTCTTCCATAAGACCTTTCTGAATGTCATCACGAGCGTCTTGCCATTCTTTAATGACTAAGTCTCTTCTTTCACCGTCTGTTAACCAACCTTGATCGAATAAATCAGTGATTTCTTCAATCGATTGATTAGCTTGTGCTAAACGTTCATCTTTCTTAGAGTATACGTTAATATCAGCAAATGATACGGTAATACCGGCAACGGTTGAATATTTGAAACCTAAGTCTTTCAGTCTGTCAAGCATCTTCGATGTTTCAGAAATTTGTAATTCTTTGAAGACTTGAGCAATAATTTGAGATAAGAATTTCTTCTTGAATGGTGATGGTACAGGAATGCTATCTAAAACATCCTTTGGATTGACACCCTTCTTGATGAAGTATTTATCTGGTGTATATTTTTCTAAATTTTCTAAAGTTGGTTCATTTAAATAAGGGAATGATGGTGGAAGAATACGGTTGAAGATTAGTTTACCCAATGTTGTGACTAAGTACATATGTCTTTGTTCATCCGTAAACTTTTGGTTGATCGATGTTGGATCAACAATGATGCGTGTATGAAGACCAATTTCTTCATGTTGATAAGCTAAATAAGCTTCATCATAGTTCCAATAGAAATGCCCTTCATTACGATTCTTAATACGATGTTCTTCTTCACGTTCTTTCGCACGGTATCCACCAAAATGACGATCTAATTTTTCTTCAATCGTTAAATAATAGTTACCTAGAACCATGTCCTGTGATGGTGTAACGACTGGTTTACCATCTTTAGGGTTAAGAATGTTATTGGATGCAAGCATGAGCAATCTTGCTTCTGCTTGTGCCTCATTTGATAGTGGTACGTGGACCGCCATTTGGTCACCATCGAAGTCAGCGTTAAACGCTGGTGTAACGAGTGGGTGAAGACGAATCGCTTTACCATCAATCAATTTAGGTTCAAATGCTTGAATACCTAAACGGTGAAGTGTGGGGGCACGGTTTAATAGAACTGGATGTTCTTTAACAACCTTTTCTAATGCTGCCCAAACATCGTCATCCATCTTTTCATACTTTAAGTTTGCATTCTTTTTCGCATTCGCATCATTGCCTTGAAGTTTTTGTAATTCTCTTAAGACGAATGGCTTGAATAGAATGATCGCCATTTCTCTTGGGATACCACATTGATACATCTCTAAGTCTGGTCCAACGATAATAACGGAACGACCCGAGTAGTCAACACGTTTACCAAGTAGGTTTTGTCTGAAGCGACCTTGCTTACCGCGTAACATGTCAGATAATGACTTAAGGTGTCTGTTTCTTTCAACTGCTGCTTTCTTACCACGTTTCGCGTTATCGAAGAGTGCATCAACAGCTTCTTGAAGCATACGCTTTTCATTCTTAGTGATCAAACGAGGCGCATTTTGTTCCTTTTGTTTTTTCAAACGGTTGTTACGGTTCAAAATACGACGATAGAGATCGTTTAAGTCAGTGGTAGCAAATCTACCACCGTCAAGTGCAACCATAGGGCGTAGGTCAGGTGGAATGACTGGAATAACATCCATAACCATCCATTCTGGTTTGTTATCAGAATTGTTGAATGCTTCAACAACTTCTAAGCGCTTAATGATGCGATCTCTCTTTTGTTTAGAGCTTGTCTTTAATTTTCTTCTTAATGACTTAACTTCTTTGTCTAAATCAAGTTCTTGTAAAAGCTTTTTAACAGCTTCTGCACCGGTTAACGCTGTGAAACGATTACCGTATTCTTCTGATAAAGCTGAGAAATCTTGTTCAGTTAAGATTTGTTTTTTAGATAGTGGTGCTGTACCTGGATCGGTCACGATATAGGCTGCATGGTAAACAACTTCTTCCAATGCTTTTGCTTTAATACCTAAAAGGATGGCTAAGCGTGATGGTGAGTTCTTTAAATACCATGTATGAACGACAGGAGCTTCTAATTCAATATGACCCATGCGTTCTCTTCTGACTTTAGACTCGGTAATTTCGATACCGCACTTCTGACAGATTTGACCTTTGTTACCCGATTGTTTTTTACCACATGCACATTGATAGTCGCGTGTTGGACCAAAGATACGTTCACAGAATAGGCCACCTTCTTCAGGTTTTGATGTACGGTAGTTGATGGTTTCATGTGTTTTAACTTCACCATAAGACCATTGTCTGATTTCTTCTGGAGAAGCTAAACGGATCTTTAAATGGCTAAATGTGCGAGAGCCATAACCTTTACGAATGGGTTGAACATGACGATGAATACGTTCATCAAGATCAATTTCTTCAACTTCTTCTTGAAATAAGATGTCTTCAGCTAATTCTTCATGTGCGTGTTCTTTAAGTGCATCAAATCCGTAAAGTTCTAAAATTTGGTTAACTTCTTGTCTTAAGATTGCATCGTCTTCAAATAAATGATAGAGTGCATGACGATCATATTCTAAGAATTCTTTCAAGTCTTGAATGTTGGCTTCCTGAAGGATAGACACAACTTCATCGCTTAAATTTAAGTTTTCTAAGTTTCTTGGTAATTGATAACGACGAAGAATGGATTTAATTTCTTCGAAGCTTTCACCAAGCAACATGTTCAATTCTTTTAAATTGAATGTATTAAAGTCTTCAAGTTGATCAATACCAGAAAGCTTTAACGCTTTGAGTGCTTCTTCTGACAATTTTAAAGATTCAACATGTAGTGTTAATTTTTCTTTAGCCATTAACGAAACCCTCCTTTGTTAAACTTATTGGGACTGTTATCAACTAATGATTTTTGAGCTTCATTTTCACCGGTAGTCGCATCAATCAATTCAACGTATAGACCGAGTGCTTGAAGTTCTCTGGTTAAAACTCTAAATGATTCAGGAATGGATGCTGGTGGAATAGGTTTATCGTGTGTAATTGCACTATAAACTTTATTTCTTCCTAACATATCATCTGATTTAACAGTTAACATTTCTTGGAGGGTATGAGCAGCACCATAAGCATAGAGTGCCCAAACTTCCATTTCCCCGAAACGCTGACCACCGTTTTGAGCTTTACCACCCATTGGTTGTTGTGTAACGAGTGTGTATGGACCAACAGAACGCGCATGGAGTTTGTCGTCAACCATGTGTGATAGTTTGATCATGTACATGACACCTACAGAAATTCTGTTTTCATAAGGTTGACCTGTACGACCATCATAAAGAACTGTTTTTCCATCTGGATCAATACCTGATTCAGCTAGAATTGACTTAAGGTCTTCGTCAGAAACACCATCGAATACTGGGGTT
>DAOTHC010000058.1:0-5978 GCA_035447465.1 Acholeplasmataceae bacterium | reverse complement strand
ATAACCACTATTTGTTTATTTTATCTTGACTTATATTAAATAGTTGGCTTTCGTTTTATATAAATATTTTTCTTTGTTTATTAAGCATTTCTATTTTACGCTATTTTAGAAAAAATGTACACAATAAAGTTTTCCTCATAAAATATACTGTTTTGTTGATCATATTTATTGGTTCAGTCTATTAAAAAAAGATTTGAGACAAAGTCCCAAATCTAGAATTCTAAATGTGTTGCATGACCTATTTTGATACAATTATGCACCCCTTCTATTTCTATGCATATGGCATCAAGACCACTGTTCAAAAATCATACCCCTCCACGATTTGTTTTTTTCCAATCCAACAGTGGGCTAATTTAAACTTTATTTTTTTTCGTATTTTATATATCCCGCAACGAATAAAGCAGCCCCTAGTATCATTGGTGGTATTGAAGAAATTAAATCCGTAGCAAAACTATCTATAATAGCGTTGATTGAAATCAAGACCATTATTGCAAGACCAATAACCATAATAGTTAAATTTACTTTATTATTCATTTTGCGACCCCCTTATCCAATGTTTGAGAAAATAATTGTTCCACCAATTCCTGCGTCATATGATGGATCGTCTACCCAAAAGCTAGTTGAATATGAAAAAAATGGATATACGGGAGATATGCTCACATTTCCCCAGTCAAGCTTGCCGGTTCCGGTTTGATGAGCATACCAACCAAGAAAGGTAGTCCCATTGATTGATGTTACGGTCGGTGTAAATCGCGCTTCAAGAGTAAAATAGAAATTATAATATTTTTCATATATATAATATATTGTACTCCCACCACTAGAACCACCACCACTTGCAATGACATCACTAGGTAACACAAAGTCAACACCCATATATGATTCATTAACATTATAGGAATACTTGGTGTATTGGGAACCATTAACCACTACTTGATAGTTGGTGGTATAATATGGAACATAATTTGATTCATAACTACGTGTATAGTAAAATCTGCCTTCCAAATCTGGATATTCTTGTGCACCAGTAGGACATTGATTATTTACATAATTCACTTTTGTATTATTTAAATAGCAGGCACCTTTAATCTGGACATTATCTATAAAAGCTAAAGATATTAAATCTACAAGTCTAACTGTGGGTGTTATACTCCATTTTAGTGTTGTTTTAACAAAAAATTCTCCAGATGTTCCTATAGTGCTGTAATATGTTCCAACTAGCGTGAAGATTTTATATGAAGTCGATTCATATTTAGTTTTTGTGATTGTACTACTAGTACCTCCTCCCCCATCATCTAAGTCTTCAATCACCATGATAGTTGATGTTTGCATAATATCTTGTGATCCGATAACCTTCTCAAAACTATCATTTCCGTACTTTTCTTTATGTTTATAGACTTTGTAATCATAGTCTTCCTTTGAAAGGACAGTATCTGTTTGTTCAAGAATTTCTTCATCTGTATAAACATATTTTGTTTCAATGTATTGTTCTTTCTCAAAAGTCATTTTGATGTCAATCTTTTCGAGATCATTATACTCTTCAAGCGTAATTTGTTTTAAATCTTCTAGAGTATATCCGATTTTTTCTAGTTTCTCCACAACCTTAAGCTGAATAATAATTCCATTGTCGTTAACAAATACTTCATTTGCAGCATTCAACACAAATCCTGGAATAATGAGTATTCCCAACGCAAAAAATATAATATACAAAAATATTTTTTTCATTTTGATTCCCCCTATCGAATTTACTAATACAGCTATAATATATCATAGGTAAAAAAAAATATCAATATCTCATTTAGAACTTTAACAGATAAGGTTCTTTAGCATTTCCGAATGCCACATATATATGTAATTCAAGACTTTCACATGAAAGTGAGCTGGCACCATTTTCTTCTACTTTACATTTCTTGTTGTAATTATAACACTTGATTATTCAGTAATCCAGATTGCATAGGAGAATAGCCAAATGAAATCGTTATAATGTTAGGTAATTGTTAAAAGGTTAGATGACAATGAGAAATGAGACCAGAAAAACTTGATTTTGGGTGATATAAATTCAATCACTTTTTGGAAGATAGTGGAAATCTCCCTTTCTACAAAGAAAAAAGCTTGACACTATTGTATCAAACCTATACTTCTTAAATGGCGGAAGAGATGGGATTCGAACCCACGTGCCCCTTTTGAGGACAACTGCATTTCGAGGGCAGCTCGTTACAACCACTTCGATACTCTTCCGACTATGTTAACGATGTTCACTAAAGAACGCCTCAACATACATTTTAAATTCATCTCTTGTTCTTGCTTGTGATAACTGCTTTCTTAAATGTGATGCATGTTCAATACCCTTTAAATACCAGGGTCCATGACTTCTCATTTCAAGAACTGCAGTTCGTTCACCTTTTAATTCTACCAAAGAATCAAGATGTTGTAACATCATTTCTTTCAATTCTTCGTGTGATGGTTTTTCAAAAATAGTTCCATCTTTTAAATAAGCATTGATCTCTCTAAAAATCCAGGGATTTCCTAATGCACCACGACCAATCATGACTGCATCACACCCCGTATACTCTAACATATATTTAGCAGATGGTCCATCAATGACATCACCATTACCGATAACTGGAATTTTAACAGCTTCTTTAACTGCTTTAATAACATCTAAATCCGCATGACCTGAATAACCTTGTGATCGCGTTCTTGCATGAACAGTAATCGCACTAGCTCCGGCTTCTTCAATGCGTTTAGCAACTAAGACAGCATTCACAGATTGGTTATCCCAACCAGATCTAATTTTAACTGTCACTGGTTTAGACACTTTTTTAACGATTTCACTCACGATATCATAAATAAGATCAGGATTTTTCATCAGTGATGCTCCTGCTTGTGCCTTAATGGCAACCTTGGGTACAGGACATCCCATGTTGATATCGATAATATCACAATTGGAGTTCTTATCGATATATAAAGCAGCTTGAACCATGGTTTCTAAATCAGATCCAAAGATTTGTTGTGCCATAGGTTTTTCTTCATCTGTCATGTAAAGAATTTTTTTAGTTCTCTCGTTATCATACATTAAACCTTTATCAGATACCATTTCAGCATAAACTAAGCCAGCACCAAAATCCCTCGAAAGTTTTCTGAAGGGAGAATTGGATACACCAGCCATTGGTGCTAAAATAAGTTGGTTTTCAATCACTAAATGACCGATTTTAAAAGCCATGTTTATCACCTGATTCATTGTATCACAAGTGATACTAAGATTCAATTATGGTACAATGTTTGATGGAGAGTGAACACAATATGAAAGATTACGCAATCAAGAGTTATGCATTCAATAAAGAAGTTAGAATATATGTAGCAACATCAACAAACCTTGTTGAAGAAGCTAGAAAAATACATCAAACCTGGCCAACTGCAACTGCAGCATTTGGTCGCACATTGACTGTTTCAGCAATGATGGGACTCATGTATAAAGAGGAAGAAACCATCACAGTTAGAGTCAAAGGGAATGGACCCATTGGTACTATGCTAGTTGAAGCAAATGCGCAAGGGGAAGTTCGTGGCGAAATTCAAAACCCTTTTGTCTATATCAAATACGAAGATGGACCTAAAAAAGGTAAACTTAACGTAGGTGCTGCAGTAGGTTCTGGATTTTTACATGTGACAAAAGATTTAAAGATGAAAGACTATTTTACATCATCATCTGAGCTTCAATCAGGTGAAATTGGTGATGATTTTACTTATTATTTTGTTCTATCTGAACAAGTTCCGTCGTCTGTAGGTGTAGGTGTATTAGTCGATGTTGATCAACATGTATTAGCATCTGGTGGTTATATTCTACAGTTGATGCCTGAGGTATCCGAACAAACCATTACTCGTGTAGAAGAAATCATAAAAACCATCAAACCAATGAGTACACTCATTCAAGAAGGACATACACCTGAAGATATCTTGCATATCTTGGCTGATGGTACAGAAAACATTCTTGAACGTCATCCCATCTCATATACCTGCCATTGTTCAAAAGAAGGATTTGCGAGAAGCTTATCTGCATTAGATGAACAAACACTTCATGAATTAATACATGAAGATGGGCAGGCTGAGATCGAATGTCATTTCTGCCACAAAAAATATGTTTTTAGTAAAAATGAACTTGAAGATATTCAATAAAAAATAGGTGATAAATCACCCTTTACTAAAACCTGTAGTTTGTAACTATGGGTTTTTACTTTATAATAAGGGTGGGTGAGAAGGTGAACACATATCCTGTAAACATTGTCAATGAATATCTAAGACATTCCAATCTCAAAATTAATCGTCAAGGATATACGATTGCTGATATCTTTCGAGACTACTGGTCTGACTTTCTTTTAGACAACCCTAAGTTGAACATCCGACCTGTTGTCTTTGCTAACGTCGAAAGAATGATGAGATGTAAAACTCCAGATCTTGGCTATTCATTCTACAGTTGTCCAAACTGTCATAACTTCATGATTGTATATAACTCATGCAAATCTCGTTTCTGTAACAGCTGTGGTGTCAAATATGCCAAACAACGCGCAGTTCACACCTCCAACGTGTTGATGGACTGTGCGCACAGACATATCACATTTACGATACCTGATTCACTCAGAATCTATTTTAGACAGGATCGCTCAAGATTAAGTATCTTGTTCGAAGCGGTGAATCAGACGCTGCAGTATCTCTCGCTCAAACACGGGAAATCTAGACGTTGGAAACTTGGCTATGTCTTGGTCTGCCATACCTTTGGCAGAGCCTTAAACTTCAACTGTCATATTCACGCCCTGGTCTCTGAAGGAATGATTGATAAATTAGGTGCGTTTAAGACCTTAACTTATTTCAACTTCGAACTCTTGAGAAAATCCTTTATGAAGACGCTTCTTGACTTGCTTCATAAAGAACTAGGGCACGGATTTTATAAGGAAAAATGTGCATTATATACATCCAAAGAAAATGGATTTTATGTCTATGGTCCTAAATCGGATGCTAAATCTCAAAAGGGGCTCATTGAATACGTCCTGAGATACACGGGAAGACCCGTCATGGCTGAATCTCGCATCGATGATGTCGATGATGTCAACAGGCAGATCACCTACACCTATGAACCTCACGAGGATGATCTTCTGCCCGATGAAGAAAAGTGTGGAACGATCACTGTAACGGAAGATATTTATGAGTTCATTAAGAAACTCATCGTGCACATTCCTGAACACCAATTCAAAATGATTCGTTATTACGGCGTTTATTCCTCTAAAGGTAGAAAACTTATTCCTAACTATAAGAAGAAAAAATCTCTCAAGTCCTTGTTTCCATTAAAGTGGAAAAATCTTATCCTTCAAACGTTCAAGTTTGAACCTCTGTTATGTCCTTGTGGTGCGACGATGATATATGAGTTCGAGTCTTCCCACTATCCTTAGCTAATGAAAGTTGGTATGTCAGATGAATTTAAAGTTTAAAGTCCACAGAAATCCACGCTCTGATGTAGAAATTCAAAGTCTGATTCAAGAATTTGGTGACCAAACCGATTGGGATGGTTCTCGTATCTTTGATCCAAACAACCCTGACCATCTCTTGTCTGAGCCTAAGGTTTGGTTGAAATGTCAAAGATGTGGAAAGGAAATTGAGTTCTCTTATGAATCGTTGATTCATTTAAACTACAGCACGAAAGGTTTGCCTTATATCATGTGCACCACATGCAATGTTAAGAAAGGCGTCATGTTTCCTAGAGATTTAATCGAATAAAAATATCACCTCAATCGCTATTTCGCCTAGTTTTTCTTAGGCTTTTTTGTGTTATATCACCGTAAAATCACCACTTATATATCTATTTACTAGAAAAGACGAACTTTCCTAGTAAATAAAAAATAGGTGATTAACATCACCCTTTACTAAACCTATGGTTCGTAACTATGGGTTTTTAATTTATAATGAGATTGGGTGACTCTATGAACACATAT
>DAOTHC010000057.1:0-5993 GCA_035447465.1 Acholeplasmataceae bacterium | reverse complement strand
GATTTACATGGGGTAGTGCTATCATACAATTATAGGTGATTATATGAAAAAATTAGCTTTTGTTTTTGCAGGACAAGGTAGTCAATATCTCGGTATGGGACTTGATTTTGTGCATGAAGATTTAAAAATCAAGAAATTAAGTCATTTAGCTGATGATATCTTAGGATTTCAAACAGAAGAAATGCTTATAAGTGAACTCATTCATCAAACACGCTATACACAACCGCTTGTCTTACTATCAAGTATTTATGCTTATGAAGCGGTCAAAACGCTTGGTGTGACACCAGATGCTGTATGTGGCTTTAGTTTAGGTGAGTATTCAGCCTTTTATGCATCGTCAATATTTACGTTTAAAGAAATTGTTGAACTCATTAATATGAGAGCACTTCTCATGGAAGAATCAACAAAGAAACATCCTGGTATGATGGCCGCAGTTATCGGTCTTAACGTGGATCAGATCCAAAACTTATGTCAAAAAGTCAATCATCTATATCCTGCCAATTTTAATAGTTTAGTTCAAACCGTTATCAGTGGTACTGAAGAAGCCATTAATCAAGCTGAGGTTATTGCCAAGGAGCTAGGAGCTAAACGTTTTATAAAATTAAATGTATCAGGAGCTTTTCACAGCCCTTTGATGAAAGATGCTAGTGCTTCATTTGAAAAGTTATTACAGGAATATGAACCTAAAGAGACAACGTGTGATGTTTATTTGAACACGACAGGTGAAAAACTTCATCTTCCTGATTTAAAAAAAGAAATGGCTAAACAAATCATTGAACCTGTTCAATTTGTTAAAGCGATACAAAACATGAAAAAAGATGGTATCACACATATCGTAGAAATTGGACCGGGCTCAGTCTTAAGCGGTCTTATTCGAAAAATCGATATGGATATTGAAGTGACACACATTGAAAAATACGCGGATTTACCCGCTTTGAAAGGATGGTTACAGGCACATGAGTTTATTAAATAGAGTTGCATTAGTTACTGGGGGAGCTTCTGGTATTGGTCGTTATATTTCTTTAGAACTTGCTAAAGAAGGAGCAACCGTTATTGTTAACTACAACACGAGTAAAGATAAGGCACAAACACTGATTTCAGATATTGAATCATTGGGTGGTAAAGCAGATGCTTATCAAACCAATGTTGCTGTCTTTGATGAAGCGAAACAACTGATTGATAACATCATAGAACGCTATGGCAAGCTTGACATTGTCGTCAATAATGCAGGGATCACAGATGATCAACTCATTCTTAGAATGCGTGAAGATCAATTTGATCGTGTGATTGACACCAATTTAAAAGGGGTTTGGAATATTTGTAAGCATGCTGCAAAGCCCTTATTAAAATCAGAAGCTGGACGTATCATCAACATTTCATCGGTATCTGGTATCTTAGGAAATGCTGGGCAATCCAATTATTCAGCTGCCAAAGCAGGTGTCATTGGTTTAACTAAAGCACTTGCTCGTGAGTTTGCTGCCAGACATGTGACTGTCAATGCCATTGCTCCTGGTTTCATTGAAACCGATATGACAAAAAAACTTCCTGAGGAAGCTGTTAAAGCATGGGCTGACCAAATACCTCTAAAACGTTTTGGATCACCCAGTGATGTTGCACATGCTGTAACGTTTTTAGCCAGTGAACAAGCAAGTTATATAACAGGCCACACCTTAATGGTTGATGGCGGATTAGTGATGTGAGGTGTATCAAATGTCTAAAAGAAGAGTTGTTGTCACAGGAATGGGTTTAGTGAGCCCTGTTGGAAATACGGTTGATGAATCGTTTAAAAATCTGCTTGAAGGAAAAAATGGGATAGATTTCATCACCCTTTTTGATGCATCAGAAGATAAAGTCAAGATTGCAGGTGAAGTCAAGAATCTTGATTTTGAACAATTTTTAGATCGCAAAGAGATTAAGAGATCAG
Organism: Acholeplasmataceae bacterium; assembly: GCA_035447465.1. GTDB lineage: Bacteria > Bacillota_I > Bacilli_A > Acholeplasmatales > Acholeplasmataceae > Peloplasma. The sequence goes on along the minus strand of DAOTHC010000057.1, from coordinate 4,069 downwards.
ATCGTGTCACCAACTTAGCGATGGTTGCTGCACAAGAAGCTATCAACCAATCAAACTTTTTAAATCATACATATAATCCATTTCGTGTTGGAACGTTTGTCGGTAGTGGTATTGGTGGTTTAAATACGATTTATGAAGAGGTAAAAACAGCAGTTGAACGCGGACAAGACCGTATATCACCTTTTTTCATTCCAAACGCCATTATTAATCTCATCGGTGCGAAAATTGGTATTAAATATAATGCTAAAGGTCCTAATTTAGCACAGGTTAGCGCATGTTCAGCAGCAACCAATTCCATTGGTGAAGCTTTTCGATATATTAGAGATGGCTATTTAGATGCTGTCATTACTGGTGGTGCTGAATCTCCTATTAATAAAATTGGTGTTGGTGGATTTTCTAGTTTAAAAGCACTCAATTTCTCTAATGATCCTGATATTGCATCCGTACCTTTTGATCAAAGAAGAAGCGGTTTTGTGATTGCAGAAGGTGCTGGTATTCTCATATTAGAAGAGATGGAACATGCGATGAAGCGAGGTGCACCGATCCTTGCGGAAATGGTGGGTTATGGAACAACGTCAGATGCCTTTCACATGACTGCACCCGATGAAGAAGCATCAGGTATTACTGAATGTCTCATTCAAGCTTTAGCTGATGCACATATTAAACCTGAGGCATTAGGCTATGTTAATGCTCATGGAACATCAACGATTTTAAATGATAAACTTGAAACGTTAGGTTTTAAAAAAGCATTTGGACCTGCAGCATATGATATCAATATCAGTTCAACCAAATCGATGACAGGTCATGCTTTAGGTGCTGCTGGCGCGATTGAAACGATTGCAGTTATTAAAGCATTAATGACAGGTGACATTCCACCTACGATTCATCTCGATCAACCTGATCCAGAATGTGATCTGAACTATACACCACATCACAAAGTTCATCGTGATATCAGCTATGCCATGAATGTTAATATTGGTTTTGGTGGACAGAATGCTGCCATTATCTTTAAGAAGGTGTCATCATGAGATTATCTCAAGAAGAAATTAAACAAATTATTCCGCATCGTGATCCCTTTCTATTCATTGATGAAATGATTGAACTTGATAGTTTACACCATGGTGTAGGGATTAAATATGTCAAACCAACTGAATCATTTTTCCAAGGACATTTCCCTGGGAAACCTGTCATGCCAGGTGTTTTGATCATTGAATCTTTAGCTCAAGTTGGTGCCGTTGTTTTATTATCTCATGAGGATTATAAAGGTAAAATTGCGTATTTCACAGCGATTAAAGAAGCTAAGTTTCGTAAAAGTGTTTTTCCGGGTGATATGTTAGAACTCCATTGTGAATTAACCAAGATTAGACGTGGTTTTGGTTTTGGTGTTGCCAAAGCATTTGTTAATGGTGAATTAGCTTGTGAAACTGAAATATCGTTTGCAGTAGGACAATAACATGAATTATACCGTACTCGAGTTTGATGTTTTACCATCAACGAGTGATTTTCTCAAGGAACATCATCCCTATTTCCCACACTTAACATTTATACGTGCCGGATATCAAGAAAAGGGTCGAGGACAATTTGATCGCACATGGGAATCTCAAGCAAATGAAAATTTGCTTTTTTCTCTATTGTTAAAATCGATTGATATTAAACATGTTGACAAGTTGAAAAAATGGGTTCTATTCGAACTGATTCATTTCTTCAAATCACATGGCATAACACCTTATTTTAAAGAACCAAATGATCTTTATGTCGATGATAATAAATTATGTGGCATCTTGATTGAATCACTTTCAAGAGATGATATGTTTGATGTTGTCGTGATCGGTATAGGTATCAATGTGAATCAAACTTTATTTCATACGCCTAACGCGGTATCGATGCGCCAACTGACACATCAAATCTATGATTTACCAACTTTATTCATCACATTAGTAAAATCTTTATCTGAATCATATCCATTTCATAACGTATAAACTAATTTCTTTTATGTTAAAATGATACATAAAGAAACGAGGGGAAACCATGAAGAGAAGAGGGTTTAGCTTTTTAATCATAGGACTCATTTACATTGTATCGATCAGTGTAGGTGTGATCACCTTTTTGATTTTTGAAGATTTACCAGATATCGCACGATTTTTTGTTGCTGATGTTTTTGCAACTTTAGTTATATTTATATGTTCGCTCATTTTGAAAAATGCAAGTTTATACGATCCCTATTGGAGTGTCATCCCACCTCTTTTATTGATTGGAGCTGCAGTTTATTATCAAACATCAAGTTTTTCTGTGATCTTAGTCATTGCTTCATTATCTATTTGGGCGATTCGACTGACCTATAACTGGGCAAGTTTATGGCATGGATTTGATGAGATTGACTGGCGTTATGATGAGATGAAACAAAAAGCACCTAAACTCTATCTGTTAACTAATCTGTTTGGCATTCAACTTTTTCCAACATCAATTGTTTTTGTACAGTTGATACTAGCTATCCTTTTTATTGAAAAGCATCCAACAACCAATCTCTTAACCTTAATAGGTTCGCTAGTTATCGTTTTAGCTGCCTTCATACAACTTATATCTGATCAACAGATGAAACGCTTCAAGAAGCGCATAAAAGGTGAAAAGAAGTGTATTGAAGAAGGTTTATGGAAATATTCAAGACATCCTAACTATTTCGGAGAAGTCATGGTTTGGTGGGGTATTTATCTGATTTATCTCAGCATGGCTAAACACCTTGATTTCATGATTATTTCTCCGATCATGATGACGAGCTTATTCTTATTTATCAGCATCCCTTGGATGGAAAGAAAGATTATCAGGACGCGACCTGAATACGTTGATTATCAAAAACGTGTCTCGATGCTTGTTCCTTTTTTTAGAAAAGAAGACGAACAGGAAACCTCTTTAAAAAATGCTTGACAAGTCTTGCGATTATGTTATCATTAAGAGAGGGAATGACGTCTCCCATAGTACATACTAAAACCGCGACAGCGTTGCTAATGACCTCTACAACTTTTTGTTGTAGAGTCTTTTTTTTAGAGGTGAAACATGTTATTATCTATTGCTTTAATTATTTTAGTGAGTTTAATGTTAGGTCGTTTGTTTAAACTCATCAATATGCCTGCTATTATTGGTATGCTGATCACAGGTATTCTTTTAGGTCCATATGTCCTAGATTTAATTAATGACCGTATTTTAGACATGTCTGCAGACCTTCGCCAAATGGCACTTATCGTTATCTTGTTAAGAGCAGGATTAGCGCTTAAACTGGAAGACATTAAAAAAATAGGAAGACCTGCCTTATTTATGGCATTTGTTCCTGCAACTTTTGAAATCATCGGTGTGATTTTATTATCGACTTGGTTATTCAATTTATCATTTCTTGAAGCTGCTATTCTAGGAGCTATCTTATCAGCAGTATCACCTGCTGTCGTTGTTCCTAAAATGATTAAATTGATGGAGTCAGGGTTAGGTAAAGAAAAACGCATACCTCAACTGATTTTAGCTGGTGCATCATTAGATGATATTTATGTCATCATCTTATTCACCAGTTTTCTACAGTCATTTATACAACAAGATTTATCATTTGCTATGCTTTACCAATTACCATTATCCATTGTGATAGGCGTTGGTTTAGGACTTTTAGCTGGTTATGTTTTGGTTTTATTCTTTAAGAAGTGGCACATGCGTGATACGGTTAAAGTGTTAATCTTGGCTGCAGTCAGTTTTTTACTCATCACACTAGAACAAGTACTTAAACCTGATCTTTTAATCAGTGGTCTACTTTCCATCATGGTGATGGGTGGTATGATTCATCACCAGTATGCCCCACTCGCAAAAAGGTTAGTTCATAAATTCGAAAAGATATGGGTTATTGCAGAAATGATGCTTTTCGTTTTAGTCGGAGCTGCTGTTGATTTATCCGTCATACCATCTGTTGGTATATTCAGTGTGCTCTTAATCTTTTTAGCACTTATCTTTAGATTAACCGGTGTTTTAGTTGCATTAATTAAAACAGAATTGAATTTTAAAGAAAAGTGTTTTGTTGGTATCAGCTATGTACCTA
>DAOTHC010000056.1:0-6049 GCA_035447465.1 Acholeplasmataceae bacterium | reverse complement strand
GCAAACTCAATCACTTCTAACACAATATTTTCAGCATTCATACGATATTTCTTAAGTAACTTTTGGAAATCTTGAGATAATGACTCATTCATCAACTGTTTAGGTGATAAGTTAATTGAGAACTTAAATTCTTTCTTAGGAAATTCCTGTTTTAATTCTTGGTATGTCTTAATGACCGTTTCCAATCCCCACAAACCAATCCAGTTAATATCTCCTGATTGTTCCATGATACCTAAGAATTTGAAAGGTGATAATAATCCATGTTCAGGGTGATTCCATCTGATCAACGATTCAACGCCATAAATATCGTTCGTTTTAACATTGATCATCGGATGATAGAACAACTGGAACTCCTTATGTTGAATCGCATGCTTAATTTGATAATAGTATTCAACGTGTTCGCCGCCTTCAGTTGTCATTTCATCTGAATAGACACGAATGTTGTTACCACCGTTTTTCTTGATGAGGTAAGTCGCTAGTTTTAATGAATTTAATAAGTCTTTTAATGTATTACCATGAATGGGATAGAATGCAACAGCGATTGATGCAGTCGCATTAATCGTTGTATCACCAAACAACTTAATCGGTCTTGCCAGTGATTGTTTAATTTTGTTTGCCAAATCGACAGCTTCTGTTCTATCATAATCCATTGATAAGAAGATTAAGAATTCATCATTTTGTAGACGTGAAAGTTTAACACCTTTAGGTAAAGCAAGTTCAATGTTCTTAACAATCTTTTCAAGTACTTTTTCTGATTCTGTTGGACCAAATGCATTTACGAAATCAGAAAACTTATCTAAGTCAAGGTAAATTAATGAGAACTGGCCATCTTTACCTAATCTCGCAACATGTGATGTAATAATCGATGTAATCTCAGCTTTGGTTAAAACACCTTCGATTAAAAAGGCTTTTTCTTCTTGGATGCGTGTTCTTTCTTTAAAGTAGGATCGAGCTAGAAAAAAGATAGCTGCTAGCATCACGAGGATGGCTATAATCGATAGAATGATGGTTGCTTGATCACTAACTTGATATACGCGTGAAATATTCATCGCTTCATCTCCTTTTTAACCTTTTGTAAATCAATGGTTCTTGTATGTTCAATATTGAATGCTTTAATTAAACGAATAGCTTCAGACTTAACGACAGGTGGTGAAATTAAATACCCTTGAATAATATTACAACCTGCTTTATAGACTAATTGATTTTGTTTATCATTTTCAATACCTTCAGTGACAACTTGTAGACCAATATTTCTAGCAAGTGATGAAATCATGTTAACAATCGCACGTGAGTGGGCGTCTGTTTCAATATTGATAACGAATGCTCTATCAATCTTAATGGTATTAATGGGTAAGTCTTTTAAGTACTGCAAGGATGAATAACCTGATCCAAAGTCGTCTAGATGGATATCGAAACCATATTTTTGAAGAAGTTTGAGCTTATTAATGACTAAGTCAAACGACCCAATTAAGAAGGTTTCAGTGATTTCTAGCGAAATGGAGTGTTTTTTGAGTTCATATTGTTCAAATACGGAAATAACTTCATTAACAAAACCAGCTTGTAAAATTTGAACTGGTGAAATATTAAGTGAGATATGGACACCATATGGTTCCATTTCCTTAGCAATTTGGAAGGTTTCATGAAGTGCGATACGACCAATATCGATAATCATGTTATTTCTTTCAGCCATTTGAATGAACTTAAGTGGTGATTCTGAAGCATATTTAGGATTATTCCATCTGATCAGTGCTTCAAAACCGATAATCTTTTCATCTTGATTATGATACTGTGGTTGAAGAACCATATAGAATTCTTGATTCTTAATCGCATTGGCTAAATCAGCTTCCATACGTTGTTCTCTGGATGCGATGAGCGATAAGGTAACATCGTATGAGAAACTCTTGTGTTGCGATGACTCTTTCGCATGATTTAAGGCAAGCATCATGTTATCATATGCAACTTCGGCATTCAGAATCTCGTATCGTTCAGTCTCAATCTTAAAGACACCCATCTTGACTTCAATGTTGATAAAGTTCTTGTCGATGGTGATTGGTTTTTCGAAAATAGATAAAACCTTTTGAATCCATCTATCAACCCAGTTATAGTTTTCAATATTCTTAAAGAAGATGACAAAACTGTCTGCAGATGTATTATAAAGTGTTGCTGGATAACCTTCAAGTGCTTCATCAATCAGTTCTGAAACAATAATTAAAAAGCGGTCACCTGATTTTTCACCAAGCAAGACATTAATTTTAGAAAATGAAACGACATCAAGTGCCAATAAGGCATTTTGATTTTTAAGTTCATCAGGATTCATGAAAAATGACTGCAAGTCTTGTCTTAAACTGTTTAAGTTAGGTAAGTGTGTGACTTTATTGTATAAAGCCATGTTGCGATACTCATCAAATCGACCTTCGATGGATGTGATATCATCTCCGACTAATAGGAAACCTCCACCTGTTTTAATGGGAACAAATCTGATATAAACAAGACGCTGCAATCCTAATTCAAAGATTGCGGTAAACGCACGTTGACGATGAATAATATCTTCAATATTTTCAAGGTCAAATTCTTTTTTAATCTCAAAGTCTTTGACTTCATCATAAATATCATAATCACCTAATAATTTTTTGAAACTTTGATTATAAGACTTGATCTTACCCATGCGATTAATTTTAATGAGATAAGGTTTTGCATAATAATGGGTAATTCTTGCATTTTCTATATCATGCATTTTTGTTTCTAAAATTTTATATAAAATAATCAATGCACCAGAGAATAACACAAAGATAACGAAGAATAATGCCCATAAGATATTGGTTAAATATGACATGGATGACAATACATTAGATTCATTAAATGTTTGAACAATATAGAATTGCTTTGCTGAGTAAGAGTCATCTAACGGATTGAACGTATAAAATGATGCTGTTTGATTAAATGGCATTTGATAGGCTGCTGAATCATGATTTTGTAATGTTTCTTGAATATCATCAATGGTACTATCAACACCAAAGGATCTAAGGACATCATAAAAATAACGATACGAACCTAATTGGAAAGATGCATATAAGACTTTGTTATCGGCTGTAATGAGAGCATACTGTTCATAATCTTCAACTTCACTCATCAACTTTGTCAGATAAGTTTCAGCTTTAAAATATGCGACAACATCATCGATTAAAAAGAAAACATATTTTTCATCAGTTCCTGTTTGAAAAGCTTCTTGAAAACTATATATAGCTACTGGTTGTGAGATATCCATAAGTGAAAAACTTGTGTGATATGTATAACTTTCAAGACCAAACGTCACAGTTCGATCATCTAGTGTACCAAATCCTTGATAAGTATCGTCTAAAACTGTTATCGTCTGTGCTTGACCGTGAAGATAAAGAACAGGATCAGCTTGTGTTAGTTCAGCTTGCTCGATCAGTTCAGTTACTTTTTGATAATCATATGATAATTGTGTGTTGATTCTTTCAGCAACCACATCACCTTTTTGAACGAGATTGCTTTTTGCCTGATTAATGATAAAGTTGTTGGATATCATGGTATATGAAAAAACCACAACTAGAACAAGTAGTGCATAGGAGATTATAAATGCAATTGCCAATTTCCATATGTAACTTTTCATGTTAATCCGTCCGTTTCATCATTATCAATGGCATAGCAAAAAAGAGGTTATATCTTGATACCTTTGAAAATATTATACATGATAATCGTCTATTCGTCACCATTTAATCATTTTAAATCTGAAACATTAAGATGAATTTCACCATCTAATGATATAATATCATTAAATAAGGGGATGTTGACATGACCATCAAAGACTTGACTGAACATTTATTACTAAGTCCACACGAAAAAGCTTCATCGACAGAAAAAACCATGGGTTATTGGCATTATGATGACAAAACGAAGTCTTTTGAATTATCTGAGGATTTGAAACATACATTTCATATATCTGACGATAAACCATCATGGATGACACTTATTCATGAAGATGACTTAGATGACTTAAGATTAAAATTCAACTATGCAATCAATGAAAATAAACCTTTTTCAGCACGCTTAAGATTAAGACATAAACAATCGATTATATGGGTCAGTATCCAATCACGGATCGATTCACAAGATGATGTTTTCTTAGGTTTCTACGGAAGCATTTATGATATCACACATGAGATCCTCACCGAACTTGAAGATGAATCTAAAATCAAGTCATTGGAGAATATCATATCATCATTAAAACAAGAAAAAGATCAGATTTTGTATCAAAGTGATAAGCAAAATGCGATTAAATCAAGTTTTTTATCAACAATGTCACATGAACTTAGAACACCCATGAATGCTATGATGGGCTTTCTAAAACTTCTTGATGAAACCGATTTAAATGATGTACAAAAAGAATATGTCAGTCGTTTACATGACGCATCAACTCATCTATTATCCATGATGAATAACATCTTAGATCTTTCAAAGATGGAAGCTGGTAAAATGGTTCTTGAAAAGAACCGATTTAAGATGGATAAGTTAATCTCGGATGTTAAAACACTTCTTGAAAAAAATGCAGAAATGAAACATCTCTACCTCGATATTGAAACGATTAATTGTCCACCATCTTTAATCGGTGATAGCTTGCGTATTAAACAAATCTTAATCAATCTTATCAACAACGCTATTAAATTTACGGACATGGGTGGCATTAGTCTCGTCATATCTTCTGAAATGATGGATGAAACACATCACATGGTATCTTTTAAAGTCAGTGACACAGGTATTGGTATGACTGCTGAACAACAAAGTAGACTCTTTCGTGAATTTGAACAAGCTGATTTATCGACAACACGTCATTATGGTGGAACTGGGCTAGGTTTATCGATCAGTAAGAAATTAGCTGATCTCATGCAAGGCGAAATCACTGTTCAAAGTAAGCTCAATGAAGGTACAACATTTACACTTTCGATTCCTCTTCTTCTAGATGATGATATCGAAGATGATCATGATGAAGAACATCAGATCGCACCTACTTTTAAACCACATGCACATATTTTAGTTGCTGAAGACCATGTCTTATCACAAAAATTAACTGAACGTATGTTAACGCAACTTGATGTGCACGTCAAAATTGTTGAAAACGGTGAAAAAGCTATTCAAGCGATGAAAGATGATGCCTATGATCTCGTATTTTTAGACATGAACATGCCTGTCATTGATGGTATCAAAGCAGCCAAAGCTATTCGTAGATTTAATGCCAAAACACCCTTAATTGCACTTACTGCAAATCAATATGCAGAAGATCGTTCACGATGTCTTTTAGCAGGTATGAATGATATCCTAGTGAAACCCATTGATAAAGTCATGCTGATTGACATGTTATCAAAGTGGTTACCTGAATAAAAAAAGCACATATTTTGTGCTTTAGATAGCGTTATGAATCTTTAAGATAGTTTGATAAAGTTCTACACCCCGTGTTAGAATATGTTCATCAAACTGAAACTGATCACTATGAAGGGGATGAATATATCCCTTTTTTTCATTTTTTGAACCAAGCATCACGAAGACACCAGGAACTTTTTGTTGATAAAATGCAAAGTCTTCAGATACAGGCATGGGATCAATTATTTTGTATTGATCCTCTTTAAGGGCATTTTTTAAGTTAGAAAACAAATCATGATCATTGATAACAGGTGGATAATAGTCTTTCACCTCGTTATGTATCTTAACACGATATGAGATCTCAATGCCTTGTTCGATTTCTTTCATCCAGGTTTTCATTTGTTCATAAACTACTGGATCAAATGCACGCATTGTACCAGAAAAGTTAACTTGTTTAGCGACAATATTTCTAGCTTCACCACCATGTAGTGTACCAACTGTTAAAACAGCACGGTCAAGTGGATTTAATCTTCTGCTTAAGATACTTTGATATCCTTGTATAAGTTGTGTCGTGGCAAGAATCGCATCATGTCCTAAATGAGGAAGTGCACCGTGGGATGACGTACCTTCTACAACACCATCAAACTCTCCATTTTGAGCCATCATTGGT
>DAOTHC010000055.1:0-6060 GCA_035447465.1 Acholeplasmataceae bacterium | reverse complement strand
AAAATGGTTTTTGAATGATCTCCATCTTGTGGTTATAAAGGAGTTCAAAGGTGTCTCTTGCGCTATGTCCTATACCTAATAGACAAACATCCGTCTTAAGGATCTCATTATCATTAATAAGAACACCTTCTATGTGCTGATTGTTGATGAATAGTTTAGTGACTTTAGCGTTAAATCTGATGTCTCCACCTAAAGAGATAATCTCTTCTCTTAAGCTTTTTACAACAATCTTTAAGATATCTGTTCCCACATGAGGTTTATTGATATAAAGAATTTCAGGTTGTGCACCATGAGTGACAAGCGATTCTAAGACATAACGACATCTGATATCATTAATCAGTGTTGTGAGTTTCCCATCAGAAAAAGTTCCTGCCCCACCTTCACCAAATAGGATGGTGGAACCTTCGTTATATTCACCTGTTTGATAGAAATGTTCGACATTTTCTGATCTTCTTTCAACATCATATCCTCTTTCCAAAACAATCGGGCGATATCCTCTTCTTGCTAGTAATAATGCAGCAAACATCCCAGATGGACCAAAACCTACAACAACAGGACGATGTGAAAGTTTCTTATCTCCTGATGGTATTTCTTGATACGTTAAAAGAGGGGCTTCTGTTAACCCCTTTAGTTTTTTATTTAAATAGTTCTTTTCATTATTAACATCGAGATCGACACTATAAACAAAATAGAGTTGATCTTTTTTACGTGCATCAATGGCTCTTTTAAAGATAGAAAACGACTTAATATCTTTAGGATTGATTCGGTAGTTTGTTTGAATATATGTTAAAAGACTTTCTTTTTCTAATTCATGTGTTTTCGCTTTAGTTATGTCTATCTTAATATCGGTTATTCTAATCATGTGATACCCATCCTTTTTTATAACACCTCAATCATACATGATTTATGAAATAAATACAATTGAGTTATCAAAGATGGTCATCATTTAGATGGCTGGATACCTTTAATGATATTGATAGGCTCTAGTGCCATGACTTTTCTTAATGACAGGAGTGTAGCAATCACAAGATAGATCATGCTTGCTATTAGTGCATAAAGTATCGTTTGCCCGCTCATATAGAAGACTTTAATCAAGATCGACCAATAATCACGGAGTGATTGGTTAAGTAGATAGATGATAACATATCCGATACCTATCGATAAGATAAATGAGATAAAAAGTAGAATACCCCAAATCAATGTATAGATTTCTCTAAGCTGTTTTTTTCTCATACCTAATGACAATAAAATCCCAATCTCTTTTTGATGTGAGAAAAGATGGACTGACATGAATGCATACATCAGTAAAGCACCTATACTGATTAACACAATACTTAGTGAAAAGATGATCACACTTGAAACACCTATACCTTCACCAAGGGCGTAGAGTTGTGAGCTATATATGGTTTTATGTATGTATCCTTGATTTGTTGCGTAGATGATGAGGTCATCCCTTTGAGATTCTGACATCTTAACAAATAATGATCTTTCTTTTAGAGACCCAGAATTGTCATAGACAAGACGATTGAACTCATCTTGTGTGACCATAAGTGAATATCCAGCATGATCATCATAATCATTGATAATGCCACTAACAATATAGGTCTTTGTCCCCAATGATGGATCCTTATATTGAATCTCAATTGATATTCCAATAAGTGGAAGAATCTCGTCTATATGATTGTTTAAATAACTAGGTAATAAATCATTTGAGATATATTGATCCACACTATTTAATGAAACAAGAATCTCATCATCTTCTACAGGTAATGATCCAATAATGCTTTGTGTGGTCGTTATTTGATTTGATGCAAACATAACATCCATTTGGATACCATCAACAGCCGCTAAAGGAACTCTACTCATCACAGATAATGCATCTCGATAAGTAGCATGTGACATATAGAGATTTGTGTAGACTTCTCTTTGAAGATGTAAAAATGTATTTAAATTGATTTCATGATGTTCATATTGTGCCATCATATCTTTGTAATCTGTTTGAATAATCCCCGATACAATGAGTGGTATATGCGATTCATCATATAATGAATATCCAATAAGATCACTCATGTCATCAAGGTTTTGATGATAAGAGATGAGTTGGTCTGCGAGATAATCAGTTATGAGTACTTTTCCGTAACTAAAATCAGAAGCACCTTCTATCATAAGAAAATTAGATCCATCTGACATGATAATAACTTTATAAACAGATAATGTATTTTGTGGACTATTTTCTGTCGGATAACCTAAAATAATGAGCGGGTCAGAAAAACTATCAGCTGAACGCATTCGATAAGAAAGATAAAAAGATGATTCATCAAACATGTTAGATAGTTGATCTAATTCAGTTGAATTAAATGATCCAACTGGATCAGATAATCCCTTAACAAAGTCAATATCCTGAACATGTTCTGACTCGAATGTTCTTAAAGTTGCTTCTGTAACATCGTAATTAAGATGGAGTGAAGCGAATATAATAAATGATAGACTAATCAGAAAGACCATCATCGTCATGATGAGTCTTTTCTTTTCACTCATGATATAATTTAATGTAAATCTAAAACTTAAACCCAATGTCTTGTCTTTCTTAACAGTTATCTTTTCATGAACTTCTATCTCACTAGGTAATACAGTTTCTGTTTTTCCATCAAACAATCTAATGATATAATCACTATAATTTTCTGCATAGGATTCATCATGTGTGACCATAATGACTAAATGATTTTCAGATACTTTTTTAAGTAAGTCTAAAATGACTTTTGCATTTGCTGAGTCGAGATTACCTGTTGGTTCGTCCGCTAAGATAATCTTAGCATCTTTAACAAGTGCTCTTGCTATTGCCAAGCGTTGCTTTTCTCCACCACTCAAAGTGTTTGTATCTTTTATTATAAAATCACTTAAACCAACCTCTGCAAGCGCAGAGGTTATCTTAAGCCTCATGTCGTTAAAATGAAGGTTAGGATGTGATAATTCAAACGCTAACTGCATGTTCTCATAAACAGTCATACGATCAATTAGATTGAAATCTTGGAAGATTAGAGCAACATGTTCCTTTAAATAAATGGATCTTTCTTCTTCCGTAAACTGTTTAAGTTCAAATCCTTGATAAGTGATACTTCCTGAAGTATAGGTATCAAGAGCTGCTAGTAAGTGAAGCAATGTAGATTTACCACTTCCACTTTTACCTAAGATGGTATAGAATCCTTTTGAGTTAAAGGATAGATTAATATCTTGCAAAACCGAATAAGGATGTTCTTTGGATTGATCGTAGATTTTATTTAGTTTTTTAATTATTAACATTTCTATCCTCCTATATATTAATGTATCCTCAAAATGTTCACATTTTATCTTTACAGATATTTAGATTGTAACTAAAGTGAACGTATCGAATCAATTGGATTGTTTTTACTATAAAGGTAGACTGGGAAGAAACTGCTCAATAAAGAGATCATCAAAGGTGCTAGAATGATTAACATATATTGTCTAAATCCAAGAATAATGACTGTTATATCAACAGAAATAATATTAATAAACATTTGATTAACAATATATGAAGCAATCCCCAATAAGGATATGGCTATAACAGAACTCATCATTAATACGATAAAGGATTCAGCAGTGAACCACGTATAAATATGTAGAAAACTTGAACCCATCGATCTGAGTATGCCAATATCTTTCTTTCTTGATTGAATTGAACTATAGATTAACGTAAATAATACTAATACGGTTAAAATAAGTACTCCAAGAGATACATAACCTAAAATCGTAGATATCTCAACAAAAACAGAATCTAAATATCTGATGTGTTCTAAAATTGGATGTCTTCCTTGTAGATAGATTTGATGGTCTTTTGCATGAAAATCATTAATAAGTAAACCTGATAAACTTTCATCCTCATGTGTGTTATAAATCATCCCATTATATGGTCGAATGCCAGATGAACTAATGAATTCCTGATATGTTTGATCATTAAGAACAATGATGTTAAGAGTGGGTGAGGAATTTACTTTGATCAAACCGACAATCTCATATGCCTTATAAGACTCTTCATTTATGGATAGTGTTACACTATGTGATGTTTCATCTAATAAACGATCGATTTCAATCATTACTGCTTGTTGAAAGAAATAACTACTTGTAAAACCAGGATGATAGTCATTGCTGGTATTTGACTTTATATAGTCTTTATATGATATGGTTTGTTCTGCTTCATATTGATCTTTAATCTCGTCATAATGAAGATCAATAAAATCATCTAACAATTGATCAACTAATGAAAGTATTTGAATAATATCAAGATGATTATAGATATAACTATAACTAACCAAAATACCATCTTGATTGAGAGTATCATTTTGGTTTAGCCACATAATCTCCAAATCTTCATGAGAATAACTTTGTATGTTAAAGATATCAAGTGGTGTCGTAGAAAAACCACTGCTAAGTGAAACATCAAGTTGATATGTTGTTGGCAAGACGAAATTGTTATGTATATTATCTTTAATAGAAAGGCCTAACGCTTGTGATATAAAGATTAGTTCATGTATTGAACCATTAATCGTATTAAGTTCTCTATATAATAAATCATACTGAAATGGATTAATGGCATCTGGATTTAATAAGACTTCATATTTGTCCTGATCAAAGAACGTGTCCAAAATACCTACAATTTCAAGTTCACCATAATCACTATATGATAAACTCATGCCAATGATGTCATCATATGATGCTATATTTATTCTTTCTTCGTCTTCAATCACACCAAATGTCAGATAATGATCTGCCATACGTTTTGTAATAGCAATCTGATCAATGTCAACCGGTAAACTTCCAACAACAATCGATAAACCTAGATCACTATAAATATTGGAATCAATCACCATAGCTCCTGAATATAATGCTGGATAGACATCATACGATGGGATTGAATCATATAAGTCATATTTAGCTGAATAACTGAAACCCGTGTATATTGGATAAATTGAATCATGTTCATACAGCGTTTTGTATTCATTGATATCTGCATCATCTAATAATACAATACGTCCTTCTACATCTTCAGTTTTATCCTTTTTTAGTACATGAATGTAAGGTAGTGATGTGTTTTTAAATGATGCTGCAATTTGCTTATTCGCATCATATTGTCCAATAGCATCAGATAAGCTCATGAATAAAAAGAAGAGTGATGCTAAGATCATTGTCATAACTAATCGAAGACTAAAGTGTTTGGCATTTTGAAGCCCTAATAAAAACGAATACCCCAGATGAAAACGTGATTGTTTCGGTTTATTAATGATTTCTTCATTGTAGACTTTAGGATCAGTATCACTAATGATTTTTCCATCACTAATCTCAATGACACGATCACCATATACTTTTGCAGATTCGCGGTCATGTGACACAACAATCACTAAGAATTGTTGACTTAATGATTTCAACAATTCAAATACTTGTTTGGATGTTTCTGTATCAAGTGATCCAGTTGGCTCATCTGCTAATAAAATGTGAGGCTTTTTTAATAACGAACGTGCAATAGCAACCCTTTGTTTTTGCCCACCAGATAGTGTATTGGGCATACGTGATTCATATCCAGAAAGACCTACTTGCGATAGAGCTTGATCAATCATTTGGCGATTATCTTTAGATTTTTGTGAAAGTGATAGACTCAGGTTTTGATATAAATTTAATGATTCTATTAAGTTGAAGTCTTGAAAGATAAAACTAACGATTTCATTTCGATAGGCATTGAGCTCGTGTTCACTCAAATGCGTAATATCTGTTTGTCCTAAAATGATTTCTCCTGAGGTAACACGATCCATACCACCTATAATATTAAGTAATGTTGATTTACCTGATCCAGATTTCCCAACGAAAAAAATGAGACCCTTATTAGGTAAAGAAAGGGAAACATCTGAAAGTGCATGAACGATGTGTTGATCATTTATAACATAGTTTTTGTTTACTTTGTTTAACTGCATGTTGTCTCCTTGAAAATAGTTGGTATTTCCTCGAACAACCGGATAAATAGAAAAGAACTAAATAATTTTTTCAAGTACT
>DAOTHC010000054.1:0-6093 GCA_035447465.1 Acholeplasmataceae bacterium | reverse complement strand
GTTGTCCAAATGACATAAAATGCATCTTTTAATAATCCTTCTTGTTCTGTTGATGGGAACTTGACATATACAGAGATGGATTGCTTATCCTGATACTCAATTTCAGCTTCTGCAAGTGCAGATTCAGATGAAGGTGACCAATAAACAGGCTTTAGACCTTTGTAGATTAATCCTCTTTCAACCATCTTAGCGAAAATATTGATCTGTTCAGCTTCAAAATCATGAGTATATGTGATGTATGGTGCTTCCCATTCACCTAAAATACCCAATCTTTGAAATTGTGTTTTTTGTCTTTGAACTTGTTCTTCAGCGTAAGCACGACATAATTTACGGTATTCAACAAGTGAGATTTCTTTTCGGTTAACACCTTTTTTAGTCAACGCAGTTTCAATCGGCAAACCATGAGTATCCCAACCTGGAATATAAGGTACATAATGACCTTTCATCGTTTGATAACGTAAAACAAAATCCTTTAAGATTTTATTTAAAGCATGCCCGATGTGAATATCACCATTGGCATAGGGAGGTCCATCGTGTAAAACGAAGGGTTTTTGATCTTTGTTTTTGTTTAGAACCTTTTCATAAAGATTGATTTCTTCCCATCTTTTTTGAAATTCAGGTTCTCTCATGCCTAAATTACCACGCATTTGAAAATCCGTTTTAGGCATCAATAATGTGTCTTTGTAGTCCATTGTTTGTCTCCTTTATATAAAATAAAAAGTCCTTATTGCTAAGGACGAAATTGCTCCGCGGTACCACCTTAATTCCGAGATTACTCTCGGCACTTCATCAATGTTGTTTGCTCAAAGGTGATACTCCCCATGAAGTGGCAACTGGGCTTTCACCGTCCCCAGATCGCTAGATGCATTCATCGTTTGCGTGTCCTTATCATCGCAAGATTTACTTGTTAACTACTATGCTACAATTTCCTTTAAGAAATCTTCCATAGAACCATCTTGGTAAACATCTTTGCTAGCAAACATGAAAACTTTTTCTTGAATGTTGACAATTTCACCTTCAATGGCATAGACAACACCTGAGAAAAACGCAATCACTTTGTTAGCTTGATCGATATCCAAAGGTTCAAAGTTTAAAATGAGCGGTTGACCTTTCATCATAGCATCAGCAAGACCAGTTAAGTAGAGATCATCATCAGAAGTCAATTTTTCAAAAATGATTTGATCTGATTTTAACACGACTTTTTCTTGTGATTCATTGTCTTTTTGTTTCTTGCTTTTAGAAAATAGTCCCATGGTCCCTCCTAGTTGATGATACTTAGAAATTTGCGTCCAATTCTTAGATGTGTTGCATGATGTTTGAGCGCAAGCTCATAGTCATTTGACATCCCCATGGATCGATACGGCAATGCATATGAAGATGCGAGTTCATCGAGCTTAGCAAAAGCTTCTTCTGTTTTCACATCGTCTTGATCCTTACCAATGGTCATCAAACCGACTACAACTATTTTATCATAATTTTTAATTTCTTTAAGAAATTCAGCTAATTTTGAAGGGGAAATCCCACTTTTTTGATCTTCCTCAGTCAAATTTACTTGAATAAAGCACTTTACTGGTTGAATGGCATACTTATCTATTTCACGAGCTACAGAAAGACGATCAAGTGTATGTAGATAATCAATACGATTGATCATATCTTTGACTTTGTTTGATTGTAGATGACCAATAAAATGCCATGTGATATCTAAATCTTTTAAGTGATCCATTTTAGTTAACATGTCATAGACACGATTTTCACCAAAATGATGAACGCCTTTGTCATAAAGTTTTTTCATCTGTTCGACATCAAAATATTTCGATGCACAAACAGTCGTTACATCTTTAAATTGCATTACACATTAAACCTGAAAAGCATGATATCGCCATCTTGAACAACGTAATCTTTACCTTCAAGACGTACTTTCCCGTTTTCCTTTGCGACTTGTGGCGTTCCATAAGTGATCAAGTCGTTATAGGCTAACGTTTCTGCTTTAATAAATCCTCTTTCAAAATCTGAGTGAATGATTCCAGCACATTGTGGTGCCTTCATACCTCTTTTAAATGTCCAAGCTCTAACCTCAGGTTCACCTGCTGTAAAGTATGTGTTTAATCCTAAAAGTTCATAGGACTTATCAATTACTTCATTTAACCCTGATTTTTTTAAACCATAAGCTTCAAGGAACGTGAGTTGTTCTTCTGGTTCTAGCGATGCAATCTCCATTTCAACTTGTGCAGAAATTAAAACTACATCGGTTTTTGATTCTTTCGCGTACTCTAAGAGGCGTACATAATGTTTGTTATGCATGGGATCATGTAAATCTTCTTCGCTGACATTTGCGATATAAATCATCGGTTTCATCGATAGAAGACTGAAGTTTTTGATTAATTTAAGCTCTTCGTCCGTAAAATCAATGGTACGTGGACTGATGTCTTGATCCAAAGCATCTTTGATTTTTTTCAAAACATCGAATTCTTCTTGAGCTTCTTTAACTTTTGCTTTCGCTTTCTTTTCTAAACGGCTAATTCGTTTTTCAATTTGTTCCATATCTGCAAGACTTAATTCAATCGTCACAGTTTCAATATCACGAATTGGATCAATGTTACCTTCTACATGGGTGATGTTGCCATCTTCAAAACAGCGAACAACCTGACAAATCGCATCAACCTCACGAATATGTGATAAAAACTGGTTACCTAAACCTTCACCTTTGGAAGCACCACGAACCAGACCAGCAATATCAATAAATTCATAAGCTGTCGGGACGACTTTCTTTGGCTTATAAATCTTCTCTAAAACATCAAGACGTGGATCTTGTACATAAACAATCCCTACATTGGGATCGATGGTAGCAAACGGATAATTCGCAGCTAAAGCCTCTGCTTTTGTAATGGCATTAAATAACGTTGACTTTCCAACATTAGGTAATCCAACAATTCCTGCTTTTAACATAAATGATAATTCCTTTCAGTAAAAAAGGCACATGGCCTTTTTAAAATTTTCCTTTTTTAGTTAACCACGATGGTAAATTGCGCTTCTTACCTTCTGTGGGTTCATGTGATACATCATCATCGTCATCATCATACGTTTGATTTCTTAGACCAGAACGTGTGACTTTCATTTGTTCATCCGAACTCTTGTTAAAGATTTCAGATGCTAAATTTTCAATCGTTGAATCCTTAGCTTTAAGTTCATATCCGGTTGCAATCACAGTTACGATTAATTCATCATCTAAATCTTGGTTAACTGTTGTCCCATAAATGATGTTTAAATCACGATCAGTTGCATTTCTAATTTCAGATAAAGCTTGTTCAGTTTCGAAAAGCGTAATATTAGTACCTGATGTAATATTGACAATCGCATCAGTTGCACCATCAATCGATACTTCTAATAATTTAGAATGAATAGCTTTTCTTGCAGCTTCAATAGCACGATTCTCACCAGAAGCAATACCGATACCCATAAGTGCGGTACCCTTATTTTCCATAACGGTTCTCACATCGGCAAAGTCGACGTTAATTAAACCTGGGATTGCGATGATTTCAGCGATACCTTGAACACCTTGTCTTAAGACATTATCAGATTCTCTAAAGGCATCTAAAAGTTGTGTTGTTGGTCCTGAAATGGCTAACAATCTTTCATTTGGAATCACGATGAGTGTATCAACGTGTGGTTTGAGTTCTTCTAAACCATAGATCGCTGCTTGCATACGAGCTGGTCCTTCAAATGCAAAGGGTTTGGTTACGATACCAATGGTTAAACAACCCATTTCCTTAGCACGCTTCGCAATGATTGGTGCGGCACCAGTACCTGTTCCGCCACCCATACCTGCAGTGATAAATACCATGTCTGCATTTTTAAGAACATCTTCAATTTCTTCAATTGATTCTTCAGCTGCTTTTTTACCAATTTCTTGTTTAGCACCAGCACCTAATCCCCTTGTTAAGTACTTACCAAGTTGGACACGCGTTTCTGCTTTAGAAACCTTAAGCACTTGAGCATCTGTATTCATAGCAACAAATTCGACGCCTTTGACGTCGTTTTCAATCATGCGGTTCACGGCGTTACCGCCACCTCCACCAACACCGATCACTTTAATGATAGGTTTTTGATTGAAATTTTCAGATTCTCCAAATACCATATGTATACCTCCCTGTAGCACTACATCTATTTTACAATAGTTTTTAATTAAATTAAAGGTCTATTATCTCGATTTGAAATAATTCGTTTTTTTCTTCATTTCTTCTTTAAAATCTAAGAGTCGATCTTCTTTAATCGCTTGTCTAATTTCCTGCATTAAATGCTTTAAATAAGCCAAATTTTGGTATGTGACAAGACGCATACCTAAGATTTCATCACCTTTGAAAAGATGTCTGATGTAAGATCTTGTATACTTTGAAACATGAGTCTCTAAATGGGGGTCTAAGGGACGCATGTCACGTTCATAGGTTTGATTTTTGATGACAATTTTTCCTTCCGTTGTCAGTGCAGTACCATGACGTGCGATGCGTGTAGGTAGTACACAATCAAACATATCTATGCCGTTTATGACATTTTCAACTAAATCATCCGGTGCACCAACACCCATTAAATAACGAGGTTTATCAAAGGGTAAAATGGGGTTTAAAAACTTGGTAACTTCATACATTTCATGCTTGGTTTCTCCAACTGATAAACCACCTATTGAGTAACCTGGAAAATCCATTTTCATGAGTTCTTCAGCTGAATAACGTCGTAGATCTTTATTCAATCCACCTTGAACAATACCAAAAAGTGCTTGATTAGTTGTCAATGCTTCCTTACCACGTTTTGCCCATCTCAATGTTCTTTCAACAGACTTCTTCATGTAATCGTCTGATTCATAGGGTGGTGGACACTCATCAAAACTCATAATGATATCAGCACCAAGTTGTTCTTGAACTTTAATTGAATCTTCAGGAGACATGAATAATGGAGCACCATTTTTATGGTGTCTAAAATGAACTCCTTCTTCTGTAATTTTTCTCATGTCTGTTAGGGAAAAAACTTGGAATCCACCGCTATCTGTTAAGAGTGCGCCATCCCACTGCATAAACCCTCGAATCCCACCATGTGCTTCAACAATATCAGCACCTGGTTGTAACCATAAATGGTATGTATTACCTAAAATTAATCCTTCAGAGACTTCTTTAATCTCTTCTGGAGTTAGTGTTTTTACCGTTGCTTGTGTACCAACAGGCATAAAAAAAGGCGTTTCAAAAACCCCGTGAGGTGTGGTCAAACGACCTAGGCGTGCGCCACTTTGCTTGCATACATGCAACACTTCAAATTTTATACTCATAATCTCATCCTTTACCTTGTAATTATAGCATGAATTTGCTAAAATAGGAAAGTAATTTCACAAGCTGTACCCTAGGAAACCAGCTTGAACAATAAAAACAGGGAGATTAGAAAATTGAAACATTGGTCGACTCAGGATTTAGCAAGACAAACCATGCTTGCTGCAGCCTATGCTGTATTGGTTTATGTCTTTAGTTTCGCAAGCTTTGGTTTGGTTCAGTTTCGTATCGCTGAAGTGTTAATGATCTTCGTATTCTTTGATCGCAAAAGCGTAGTAGGATTAACGATAGGTTGTTTTATTTCAAGCTTGATTTATGGAGCTGATATATTCGATATCATTTTTGGATCATTTGCAACACTACTTGCAGGTTTAGCGATGTCTTTTCTAAAAGAAAAACCGTATATATCCTTGCTGTTTCCAGCAATCTTCAACGGTATCATTGTAGGACTTCTCTTAACTTATGTTTATATGGCAGGTCCATTATACATCACGATGTCAACAGTTTTTATCGGTGAATTCACGGTTATGTATCTATTAGGTTTACCGCTCTACATCGTCTTAAGAAAAAACAAAGGTTTTCTTGAATTTTTTGAATAAATAAGGGACTGCCAATAAGCGGCAATCCCTTTTTTCTATCGTTTAAATCCCTGGAAGAATATCGCAATCGTTCCTGGTCCGGAATGAGCTCCAATGACTGGTCCTACATAGTTATAGATAACTTCTTTAACTTTGAGCACTCTTTGTATTTCATCACCGATTTCTTTAGCTTCCTCATAACA
>DAOTHC010000053.1:0-6157 GCA_035447465.1 Acholeplasmataceae bacterium | reverse complement strand
TAAGCATATAGATAAAAGTTGACTATTTTGATATGCTATAAATAACATGGAATACTGGCTTTAAAACCAGCCTAGAAATAATGGGAATTCAGGAATGAGTTCCTTTTTGTTTTTGCAGAGATACTTGTAGTATTCCAACTGGTAAACTATTACAGTTTTATGCAATGACAGTTGTACAGTTGGAGTGATTGAATGAAAGGGAAAATGCTAGATCTGTATGAGCGTTGGGAAGAATCTGGGCATCTAAATAGTAGATTAAAAGCCATATCTGAAATGATATCTAAAAGAGCAACTCAAAGACAGGTTGCTGAATACTTAGGAATCACAGAAAAGACACTCATTAAGTTAAGAAAAGCCCATCCTAAATTGAACAAAGCATTTCAATATGGGGATGAGGAGTTAAAAGAAAAGCTTGTTGATGCAATGTATCAACGGGCGGTTGGATTTGAATACGAAGAAACACAAACTGTGATTGAAGAAACTAAATCGGGTACTAAAAAACGAATTACAAAATATAAGAAACAGTCACTTCCTGAAATCACAGCGATTAAATATCTACTCATTACAAAGTTCGGTATTGAGTATAACGAGAAAAAAGCAGAAATCGAACTGATGACCAAACGATTAGAAAAAGGTGAAGAGGTATGGATCAATGAATATCGTGATGAAGAAAGTATCAGCACTCCAAGAATACGAAAACAATCCAAGAAAAAATGATGCTGCAATTGATGCGGTTGCTAAGAGTATAGAGGAGTTTGGATTTAAAGTTCCGATTGTGATAACAAAAGATCATGTCATTATTGCAGGACATACAAGACTCAAAGCAAGTCTTAAGCTTGGACTAGATGAAGTGCCTTGTATTATTGCTGATGACTTAACAGAAGAGCAAATCAAAGCATTCAGACTTGCGGATAATAAAACTGCAGAGCTTGCGACTTGGGATTTTGCTAAACTCGAAGAAGAACTAGCAAACATTGAAATGGATATGTCACTCTTTGGGTTTGAAGAATTAGAAGCTAATGTACCAGACAATGCAACCGATGATGACTTTGATCCAACAGATGATCTATCAGATGCTCCATATTCACAAAAGGGTGATATTTATATCCTAGGTAATCACCGAGTGATGTGTGGTGACTCAACAGAAAAAGCAGATGTTAAGAAGCTGATCCAAGATGATCGGATAGATTTAGTTTTTACTGATCCACCATACAATGTCGACTATGAAGGTACAGCTGGAAAAATAATGAACGATAAGATGGAAGATAATACCTTCTATCTTTTTCTTTATAAAGCCTTTGAGAATATGTTTGAACATACGAAACCAGGTGGTGCTATTTATGTATGCCATGCGGATACCGAAGGACTCAACTTTAGAAACGCATTCAAAAACGCAGGTTATAAACTCGCGGAGTGTCTCATTTGGGTAAAGAATGCACTAGTGTTAGGTAGACAAGACTATCACTGGCGACATGAACCTATTCTTTATGGTTGGAGAGAAGGTGCTGCTCATTACTTTGTCGATGACCGCACACAAGATACCATCTGGGAATATAACAAACCAAAACGAAATGAAGAACATCCAACGATGAAACCATTAGAACTCGTCGGTAAAGCTATCGCAAACTCATCTAAAGTAAATGAGATAGTTCTAGATTTATTTGGGGGTTCTGGATCAACCATGATCGCATCTGATCAGCTTCAAAGAAGAGCAAGAATCATGGAACTGGATGAACGATTTGTGGACGTGATTGTAAAACGCTATTTAAAGTACAAAGTATCGCTTGATGATTGTTATCTCATTCGAAATGGAAAAGAGATACCGCTTAGTCATATCAACGACTTTCAGATATTGTCACTATAGTGAGCAAATCTTGTCGAATTGACTTGCTATTTAATGCCTTTAGAGTGATATATAGTAGTAACCAAAAAAGGTTAGGAAAGAGGCAATAGCGATGAAAGTCAAATTTGAAACGAGAGCATTCAAAGAACAGATTATTCCACAGGATGATTTTGTAGTTGAGAAAGTTGTCGAGATATCACAAAGACAGTTTAATAAGTTCTTAGATGATATGCTTGGCGATTATGATTTCATAAAAGCTCACAAGGATTTAATGTACACAGACAGCAAAAATGTGTGGCACGCAATTTTAGTAACAACTAAAGCATTAGATTATGGAATCCTAGTACAAGCAGATGGTTCAAGTTATGCTAGATACTCCGCATTTATTAGAAAAAGTGAGATAGGAGGATTAGGCGATGGAAAAACAACAACCGCTTAAAGATTGGATTCAAGAATTCAATAATGGAAGCTTTGAATCAAATGATGTAAAAGTTCAAATCAAAGCTGGCTGGTACGATTGGTTTTGTAAAGACTCAAGCTTAAAGAATAAAACCAAACGCATGGGTAACATCATCAAGCAAATAAAACCAGGCGGCAAGGTTGATCTAGATAACAGTTATGTCTGGTTCAAAAACAATTGTCCACTTCAAGGTAGTCTTTATGATGATTTTAGAATTGCAGATTTAGAATCCGATATCACATTGATTGTTGTTCAACTAAACTCACCATGGCATGACAAGACTTACACAGTCTATGAACGATTAACACACTATGAAAAAGTTGTGTTTTCAACGGACTCAGTAAAAGAACTTGTTAAGTGGTTAAACGAAGGGTGGGAAACGCATGTATAACTATTACAATAGACATCCTAAAGGTATCAAAACTGGTGACTGTGTGGTCAGAGCGATTTCGACAGCATTTGATAAAGACTACATGGAAACAAGAAGAGAACTCAATCAGAAAAAACGTGAATGGAGTTTCACCAGTTACAAAGATACAGAGTTTATCTATAAGTATTTAGAGAATCGCCCAAGATACATTTTTAAAGCGGTTAAAGGTGAACCTAGAATTAAAGGCACAGATTTTGCACAGCTTCATCCAGAAGGGACTTTTATATTAAAGATGGCCGGACACTTGAGTGTCTGTAAAGATGGTGTCATTCTAGACATTTGGGATTGCACCTATAGAAGTGTTTATACAGCATGGAGAATTGACGAGGAAACAACATGAAAGTAAATTTTATAAGAAAACCAACACCAGAGGAACTTATCCCTCAAGATGAATTTATCGTTGAAAAGACCATAGTTCTAGAAAGTGAAGTATTTGAAGGATTCATCAGAGACCCATTAAACGACTATGATTTCATCAAAGAACATCTAGAACTGATGTATTGCGATAAGGAAGGTATATTTCACTGCTTGTTAGTCACATCGGATAAACATGACTTTGGTATCCTGGTTGAAAGTGAAGGATATCATTACGCAAGGTATGCAGCATTCATACCACTTATCAAAAACAAAACAGAAAACTAAGGAAGCGAGCAAGCTTCCTTTTTAACTATTTAAAGCGAGGATAACAAATGAAAATTATAACAAGTGAATCTGTATTTAAAGGACACCCAGATAAAATATGTGACCAAATTAGTGATGCAATTTTAGATGCACATTTAGAACAAGACAGAAATGCAAGAGTAGCAGTAGAAACAGCCATCAAAGATGATGTTGTTTTTATTTTTGGTGAGGTAACGTCTAAAGCTTCAGTGAATTATAAAGAAGTCGCACTAACCACATTAAAAGAAATCGGATATGATGATCCATTCGATGTGATTGAGAAGATATCTAAGCAATCAGATGATATTGCACTTGGTGTGAATCACACAAAGGATCATGAACAAGGTGCAGGTGATCAAGGCTTAATGTTTGGCTACGCTTGCAAAGAAACGCCTGAATTAATGCCTTTACCAATCGTAGTGGCACATGACATCGCAAGAAGCATTGACGAGCTTAGAAAGGCAAAGTACGGCCACGTGTTTGGTCCAGATGGTAAGTGTCAAGTTTCTGTAGTCTATGAGAATAATGAACCGATTGCTTATGAAACAATCGTAGTGTCTGCGCAAACAAGACATGGAGTTCAATTAGATTATGCAAAAGAGATTATTCTAAATGAAGTATTGAAACCACTGATCGGTGAAGACCTTTCACACATTCAAGTCTTAATTAATCCAACCGGTGCTTTTGTCGTTGGTGGACCATATGGAGACTCTGGATTAACTGGTAGAAAGATTATCGTTGATACTTATGGTGGTTATGCAAAACATGGCGGTGGCGCATTCTCTGGCAAGGATGTGAGCAAGGTAGACCGCAGTGCGGCTTACTATGCCAGATTTGTAGCAAAAGCCCTTGTAGCGGCAAATTTAGCCGACAGGTGCGAAGTTAGTGTGTCCTATTCCATCGGAGTAGCAAACCCAGTAAGTGTATCGGTTGATACGTTTGGTACAGGAGTTACTTCGGATGAAGTTCTATTGAAGTTAATTAAAGAAAACTTCAACTTTACACCGTCAAGTATTATCCAAGAACTAAACCTGAACAAAGTGAAGTTTAAACCGTTAGCATCTTATGGACACATAGGTCGTGTTGATCTTGATGTTGCATGGGAACAAATAGATGCTAAAGCAAAACAACTAAGTGAATCTTATGAGCAAACCAAAAGAGCTGCACAGGTTCTATAAGTCGAAGGTTTGGTTCATTGCTCGAAACATCAAAACAAACGCCACACAGGGCAAGTGTGAGCGGTGTGGAGCGATTGGTGAAGAGGTTCACCATAAGATTAGGTTAACAGTTGATAATGTAAATGATGCTAATGTAAGTCTTAATCAAGATAATCTGGAGTTGCTATGTAAAGACTGTCACAATAAGGAACATGGACGGTTCAAAAAAAAAGAAGTTGAGTTTGATGAGAACGGGAACTTTCTTGTAAGATTGCTTTGTTTAGATTCATAATGTTTGATATAATATGACTAATTGAGGTGAACCTTTATGAAAATTAAAAGCATTATATTATCATATACTCTTACAGTTTTTGTTGTTCTCGGTATAGGATATATAGTATTTATGAGTTCTTCTGATAATGAGTCATTCCCATTTTTATGGAATCTTTTGCTGGGTATTGTTGCTAGTACGGTAGCAAACGTTATACAAGCAGTATTTCTAAAGATTGACATCAGTAAAAGAGAAAAGAACTCACAATACAATCAAATTATCGAGTCATTCATTAAAGAAGCTTATAAAGTTGAAAAATCATGGTTCATAGATGAAGAAAACATTGATCAAAATGATAATCCATATGATGACTATTATCAAAATTATTTTTTTTATTCTGAAAAACTAAGAGATAATTTGAATGTCTTGCTTGACCTTGTCAATTACGAAAAAAGTTCAGTCCCAGATGAAAAGGAAATGGCATATATAAAAAAACTGTACGCAGATAGAAATATTAAAGAACAAGAATACTATAAAAAGTTATTAGAAGAATCAAATCAAATTATAAGGAAAATAACAGAAAGAAGATTTAAGTATGAATCAGCCGTAGGGATTAACGACCCAGATTCAGCAAATGATATTAATCTGACATACTCATACCAAACAGAATACGGTAGAATAAATGGTTATGAGGATGATAAAATCATTTTTAAAGACTGCATTAAAAAAATCAATTATGTATACAAACTAATAGTTGAAGATTTAATTCTTATAAAAAAAACATTCCTATAATCCCCCCCCAATATTCAGTTGAAGTAAGGTGAGGGTACCGCATGGGTGGGCCTTTAAAAAATGGATGGCAATTTTTTTGAAAATTTGGAAATTAGGTGCAAAATATGAAACCTTTTTTAGATGAAAGCAAAATAAATAGGTTTAGAGAACTCATTAATTCGTCACCTATTTTTTATAGAGATGAAAAGCACTCCAACAATTGGAACTTAATCTGTGCATTTATGGATAGGATAGACGACTCAATAAAATCTCTAACTGCTCATGATTTTCTTGCTGATGATACCCGCTCAACTGATAGTTTAATTTTATTTATAGTTCATACTGATATTATTGTTGAATCAGTTAATAAGCTCTTTGATAAGCTAGGAATTGATAATCCACTAAAAGATAAAAGTGATATATTTAATCAACTAGGCGATGGACGAGGAACAGATAATAAGTTCTTTAAACACCTAAGAGCTTTATCATTTGCCCATTCAATTGAAACTGCGCATGCAAGTCCATATGTGAAAAAGGGTGAAACCCAATACTCACCGTACATAAT
>DAOTHC010000052.1:0-6179 GCA_035447465.1 Acholeplasmataceae bacterium | reverse complement strand
TGTGATGAAAGTAGTGTTGCTATCGTAAAAGATGGTAAAGAAGTACTATCACACATCGTTTTATCACAGATAGATATCCACCAAGTTTATGGTGGTGTCGTTCCTGAAATTGCATCAAGAAACCATGTAATTCACATGACAAGAATCTTTGAAGAAGCGCTTCACCAAGCCAATATCAAACCTGAAGATTTAGACTTAGTTGCAGTTACAAAAGGACCCGGTTTAATTGGTTCTTTACTGGTAGGTATCAATGCAGCAACCGCATTTGCATACGCTTATCAAAAACCTCTTTTAGGTGTTAATCATTTGCATGGTCACATCTATGCTGCAGGTATTGAGCGTGAGATGAAATTTCCTGCACTAGCTTTATTAGTGTCAGGCGGACATACCGAATTAATCTACATGAAAGAGCATATGTCATTTGAATTATTGGGAACTACTCAAGATGATGCTGTTGGAGAAGCTTATGATAAAGTTGCTCGCACATTAGGCTTAAGTTATCCAGGTGGTCCTTTAGTCGATCAACTT
The DNA here is from genome assembly GCA_035447465.1 of Acholeplasmataceae bacterium. Lineage (GTDB taxonomy): Bacteria > Bacillota_I > Bacilli_A > Acholeplasmatales > Acholeplasmataceae > Peloplasma. The sequence continues at coordinate 5,651 of DAOTHC010000052.1, read as the reverse complement.
GCACAACAAGGTGAAGATGTATATCGTCTACCTCGTCCTTTCTTAGACAGAAAAGCTTATCACTTTAGTTTCTCTGGACTAAAGAGTGCAGTGATTAATTTAGTCCATAACGCTGAACAACGACATGAAGAAATTAATGTTCCTAACATGTGCGCATCTTTCCAGGCTTCTGTGCTTGATGTCATCATTGAAAAGACAAAAATAGCTGCTGAAAATTACGATGTTAAGCAAATTATTGTCGCTGGTGGTGTTGCAGCAAACAAAGGACTTCGTTCACGTATATTTAATGAAATTCCCAACAAAGAGATCATCATCCCAAGTATGGCATATTGCACAGATAATGCTGCGATGATCGGTGCTGCCGCATACTATCAATTTAAGATCAAAGGTGCACTTCCTAATTACTTATTAGGTGGTGACTCATCATTATCAATTGAAGATGAAAGCTAACAGCTTTTATCTTTTTTTTATTTTCAAAAGATGAAGTGTATTTCCATATTCTTTCAATTCGCGTGCGAATATATTGTATTTTTGGTATATTGGTATTAAGATATAACTAATTAAAGGGGTGATTATCCATGAAGTTTCTATTTAAAATCATCGTGTTACCTATTTTGTCAATTCTGGCTATTCCACTGATTGTTTTAGGTTTACTGTATAAACCAGTAACCATTCCAACAGATGATTTTGGCGATATTCAAGCGGTATCCTTAACGGAAATGATTCAAGAGGATGTCGATAGTTTTCTATTATCTAATGATGTTAACTCAACGATTGGTCTTTCTTTAGCGCAAACTGATGCTAATGCATTAATTCTTAATCAAATGCGTTCCATTAATGCTGACTATTTATTAGATGGTGCGTCTGATGATGATAAAAACTATGTCATTAAAGAAGATTTTTACGGTTATCAAGGTTCTTGGGTTCGTTTCAAGGATGACGTGATTGAAATTGAATCAGGTGCACATATTTTTGTTTCATCTTTTACGTATCAAACACGTTTATTAATCGCATTTAAAATTACAGCAGATACGGATGAAATCGTCTTAAAATTAGATAAATTAACCATTGGTAATTTACCACTCGCGTGGACATTTAGCGTGGCTTCATGGATTACTGAACAAGTCGCTGGTCAATCCATTAAAGAATTGATTGATGGTCAACTCAATGGTTTAGCAACATTTGATGCGACAAATCGTGAAATTAGAATGAGCGTTGATTCTGTCATTGAACAAATGATTGAAGACGATCAGCAAAAAGCGATGATTCAATCACTCTTAGCGTTTATTGAAGAAAATGAACTTTTAGAGATTGGTTTTGAAGATGAAGACCTTGGTGTAAACTTAGCCTTAGGTAAGTTAAAGGATGACACAGCTCCATTTGTTTTAGCTGATGAAGATAAGATTGCAAACGATGCTGAATTACAAGCAATCTTAGCCGCTAAGGCAAGTGCTATGATTTTCTCAACACTTGGCAGTGATGATCCAACACCATTTATAGAACTAGATGATTTAACACTTAATAGAGTATTTGAATACTTCATGCGTGGTAATCAAACTGTTCCTGGTGTTATTCTCCAAACGACAATGTTTGAAAAGTATAACATGACAGCATTTGTTCCCTATATCACGATGAATGGTGATTTTGTGGTCAACATTCCAATGACCATTGAAGATACAACAGATCCATTGAAATCATTTAATACGATTGTTAAGATTGACGCGACACCAGAAATCTCTGGGTCTGATTTACGAATTGTCTTGAATGAACTTAACGCTGGTGAAGTCACATTAACCAATGAACACATCGCAAACGTGTTAACAATGTTAGGTGATAACGAAATTATCGAAAATGGTGCATTTGTTATTAAGAATTTCGACCAACAAATGGATGCAGCTGGTATGGGTATTGAATCCGTTGCTTTAGTGAATGATAAACTAAGAATTTATGTTTCATTAAGTGAAACCATTCCACTACAAGAAATCCAAGATGCTGTTCAAGATGTTTTAGACGATATTGCTAACAATCCATCATATCCACCTGAACTTAATGATGCAATCAATGATTTATTAACTGAAGTTCAAGATCCAAATGGTGATCCAGCACAAGCAGTCGAAGACTTAATGACTGAACTGGATGATTTAACAGATGAAGAACAGCAACAACTCTTTGATGATATGCTTACAGCATTTGAAGGCACTGGTCTCACCTATGAAGATTTGTTTGGTCTTCTCCCATAATAAATAAAAAAAATAACGTAAACACTTTCATGTTCATCATGAGAGTGTTTTTGTTTTTAAACTTGTAGTTTAAGGGGTTTTATCATATAATAAATGAGACAATGAGGTGACATATCATGGATAAAATATCAAACTTTATCACAACAATTATTGAATCTGACTTAGAGTCAGGTAAACACAAGGAAATTATCACACGATTTCCACCAGAACCTAATGGATTTTTACACATTGGGCATGCACGTGCCATCATTACAGATTTTGAAAGTGCAAGACAATATGGTGGGTCGACAAACTTAAGATATGATGACACAAATCCTAGTAAAGAGGATGATGTATACGTCAAATCAATTTTAGAAGACATTCGCTGGTTAGGATATGAACCAAAGCGTATTTTGTTTGCTTCCAACTATTTCGAAGAAATGTATGAAAGAGCGATTGTTTTAATCAAAAAAGGATTAGCTTATGTAGACCATTCAACTGCAGAAGAGATTGCACGAAATCGTGGTAATCTACAAACACCTGGTGTTGAATCACCCTATAGAAACCGTTCGGTTGAAGAAAATTTAAAACACTTTGAAGACATGAGAGCTGGCAAATATAAAGAAGGTGAATGTGTTTTAAGAGCAAAGATTGATATGACATCTCCCAATATGAATATGAGAGATCCTGTCATTTATCGCATCAGTTTTGCAGAACATCACAACACAGGTAGTAAGTGGTGCATCTATCCTATGTATGACTACGCACATCCATTAGAAGATGCCATTGAAGGTATTACGCACTCACTATGTTCTTTAGAATTTGAAGATCATCGTCCATTATATGATTGGGTTGTCAGAGAAACTGAAATGCCTCAAGTACCAAGACAGATTGAGTTTGGTCGTTTATCGATTGAAAACACGGTTATGAGTAAACGTTTCTTACGTCAACTTGTTGAAGAAAATAAAGTCATGGGTTGGGATGATCCAAGAATGCCAACACTATCTGGTTTAAGACGTCGTGGTTATACACCAGAAGCTATCCGTAACTTCGTTATTTCAACAGGCTTATCAAAAGTAAATTCAACTGTTAGTATCGATATGCTAGAAGCTGCAGTTCGTGATGATTTATCTGAAAAAGCTCCAAGAGCTATGGCGATCTTGAATCCATTAAAAGTGACTATAACCAATTATGATGAAAATCAAGTGGAATATTTCGATGTGTTATATCATCAAGATCATCCTGAATTAGGATCTAGAAAAGTACCTTTTTCGAAGCATCTCTTCATTGAAAAAGATGATTTCGTTGTCACAAAACCTAACAACAAATATAAGAGATTATCATTAGGTGATGAAGTGAGATTATTCTACGCTTATTTCATTAAAGCTGTTGATGTTGTCTATAATGATGAAGGTGAAGTTGTTGAAGTATTAGCTACCTATGATCCTGAAACACGTTCAGGTTCTGGATTCAATTCAAGAAAACCTAATGGAACCATTCATTTCGTTTCTGCAACACACGCAGTACCTGCACAATTTAACTTCTTTGGACCTATGATCATTGGTGATGATGATATGGATCTTATGGATCGTTTCAATCAGAACTCATGGGAAAAGAAATTTGGTTATGTAGAGGAAGCCTTAGGTGATGTTAAACCTCAGGACAAATTCCAATTTATGAGAAACGGTTATTTCAATACCGATCTTGATTCAAAGAAAGATCACTTAATCTTCAATGAAATTGTACCGTTAAAGAGTTCGTATAAATAAGAAAGTGGGTGTGCCATGAACTGGCTTGCTACCCTAAATGAATCACAATTTAAAGCGGTTGTTCACCCTGGTGGACCGCTTTTTGTTGTTGCCGGAGCTGGCACAGGGAAGACGAAAACATTAACATCACGTATTGCCTATCTCATCATGAATGGTGCAAATCCTTCGCGTATTTTAGCGGTGACATTTACAAATAAAGCAGCTCGTGAAATGAAGGAACGTGTCATTAACATGACAGGTCCACATGCAATGGATGTTTGGTTATATACGTTCCACGCTTTAGGTTTAAATATTTTAAGAAGACACATTGCTGAACTACCTTATGGTTACCGTCCTAACTTCAATGTCATCGATGAAGACGATGGTAAAAAGATTATTCAAGATGTGATCAAACAATTAGAACTTGATGTTAAGATGTTTTCGTTGAAGAGTTTAAAAAATTTAATTTCGTTATATAAAACAAGACGACTTGAAGAGTTTGAAAGAACCGATGAAGAAAAGATTTATAAAAACTATCAAGCATACTTAAGAACTAATCAACTCGTCGATTTTGATGATCTCTTGCTTTACCCTTTACAGCTTTTAGAAGATTATCCACATATTAGAGACTATTATCAACAGGCATTTGATTATATCTTAGTCGATGAGTTTCAAGATACTGATGTTATCCAATATAAACTCTTATCCACCTTAGGAGCTAAACATAAAAATGTGTTTGTTGTTGGGGACCCTGATCAGTCCATCTATGGATTTCGTGGTGCAAATTACGAGAATGCGCGACTCTTCATGAAGGATTTCAACGCTGAACAAATCGTATTAGAGAAAAATTATCGTTCAACAAACCATATTTTAAATGCAGCTAACCAACTTATTAACAATAATTTCAATCGTCCATCTGCTAAAACACTTGAGAGTGACCTCGGTATGGGCGAACTCCCATATATTCATCACGCACAAACCGATATTAGAGAAAGCTTCTTTGTTGTTAATGAGATTAGAAGACTTCATGATCTAGGTGTTCGCTATGAAGAGATTGCAGTTCTTTATCGAAATAACGCATTATCTCGTCTGTTTGAAGAAGCGATGATTAAAGAAGGTATGCCTTATATTATTTATGGTGGCATCTCTTTCTATGAACGTAAAGAAGTTAAAGATGCACTAGCCTATATTCGTTTAGTCATAGATCCATATCAAGACTTTTATTTAAAGCGCATCGTGAATGTACCAAAGCGTTCCATTGGTTTAGTGTCTGTTCAAAAGTTAGAATTAAAAGCGCGTGAACTCGGTACATCCATGTTTGAAGCGATTGAACATGCTGACCTGACACCATCATCGAGACAATCTTTAATAGCGTTTAAACAGCTTATTTTAGACATGCAAGAAAAGTTTAGTGAGATGGAAAATCTTGAACAAATCATGCCATATGTCATGGGTAAAACAGGATACATCGATATGTTAAGAGCGGAAAATGATGAGATAGCTGATGATCGTATCGATAACCTTAAGGAACTACAAAACGTGTTTACACGTGGTGATCTTTATTATGAAGGATCATTTGTTGAAAAGCTTACACAACAACTTGATCAAATCGCACTCTACACCGATCAAGATCAAGAATTAGATGATCATGATCGCGTGAGATTATCAACGTATCATCAAGTTA
>DAOTHC010000051.1:0-6301 GCA_035447465.1 Acholeplasmataceae bacterium | reverse complement strand
AAATATTATTTTCATCAACAGTGATCGGTTTTTTATCGGTATCATAGGTGATATATTTTTTAGAGATCGATTTGAAGTAGTCAACTAAATAATCATAGTCTTTCGTTTGTTCACGAGCACAAATCGGACATTTTTGGAAATGTGATGGATAAAAATGCGTTTTATCCTTTTTACATTTTTTAAGCGATTCTTTTAAGACCTTAAGTTCTTTCACCCATTCTTCAGTTGTCGGACGATCTTGATCACTTAATGCATGTTTAGCAAACGAGCGGTTAAATAACTCTTGTAGATTTTTGGGTAGGAATGCATAAGGCATCGCATTCTTAGGCGGAATGATGTTGGTTGATGGATAGTTATAAGGGAAGATTTCTTTTTCCATGGTGTAATTAATCGCATTACCATCAAAACCTAAAACACCTTTGATGCGTGCTGAAAAAGGATGGACACCATACATCAAGATTTGGAAAATGAGAATGGCTAGTCCATAGTTATCATGATTGGGAAGTCGTTTGACTTCATAAGATGATTTCTTTTTCGCTTCAATCACTTCTGGCGCGGTATAGTCTGGTGTAAAGACTTTGCAGTGGAATAGTTTTTGACCATCTTGAAATTGAAATGAATCTGTGTCTACGACACCGATTTCAAATCCAGGATAAACAAAGAAGTCACTGGTATTAATATCACCAATGATGGTGTCGTTTTGATGTAAGAATCCCATCACTTTAGCTAAGTTAATGGCAATAACGACACGATCATAATAAGTGATATGTGGGAATTTAGCTTTTTGTAAGCCAGGGGTTATGACGTGAGATAACTGATTTTTTGCTTGTACACGACGCATTAAATAACCTTGAAACCTGTTATATTCATCATAGACAACATAACTTGGCCAAGCAATAATCGTTAATCCGTTATAATCTAAAAGACCAGGTTTCTTATTCACCATGGCTTTAATTTTAACTTCAATGTCTGGCATGCGTTCTAACGCACGTTCACTGTAGATCTTAACTAAGACATTAGGATTTTTAGCAAGCTTAAAGACGGAACCTTCACCACCAGTTCCGATTGGTTTCGAATCATCGATTAAGATTTTTGAACCATCTTCAAGAAAGTATTTTTTCATAAATCCTCATCATAGATAAATAAAAGTGTTTTATCATCATCGGTCTTTTTATTGACACGCTCACTATTTAAAAAACGTTTGAGTGCTTCAGTAACGTTTTCTTGTTGAAAGTTTGGATGCAAGAAAGCATTGAAAAAAGGATCATAAAATAAATGGCTAACTGTTTTATCTTTAGCTGAAATACTGATACTTTCCATACCGTCAGACATTAAAGCAACCATAGGGTAAACATCATCAAGACGTTTATAAATCCCGTTTTGAACAGATGTTAAATCACAAATACTATAGGTTGCATTCGCGTATTCACCACGCTGCTGTTCAACTAAAACGGCATAGTCTTCACCCTTCTTACCGATGGCTGAACAGTCACCGACTTGTCCATAAAACTGTCTATTGGGTAAAGAGATGAAAACTAAAAGCGTACAGTTTAAATCTTTAATGTTTAAATCGCGTTCTATAGCTTCCTGTTCAAGTCTTTCACGTGTTTGAATAAAACTTGATTTCATTAAGTCGATAATCTCATCATCACATCGTGTCATATCAAGATGTTCATAAAGTGTATCGAGCACAAAAGAAGAAGCAACCCCGCTTCCAATTTCAGCAGCTTTTGCACTACCCATACCATCGCTTACACAAGCGATATAGCCGATGTTTCCATCCAGTATGCGTATACCATGGGCATCATGACAAGGTGTATCAGATGCTAAATGAGAGGTGCCAACAACAGATGCACCGTAGGTCTTAATCAATGTTATACCTCAAATTCGAAAACATCATCACTTGGTTTTTCAAGTTTGATCGTGTCACCAACACGTGATGATGAAACACTTGACAGTGATGAAGATACCCATTGGAAGAGTTCTTTAAAGTTTAAACCGTTTAGTTTAAACACGCGATCTCTTGAACCTGCGATTTGTCTTAATCTTTCAATGTTGGCATTTTCAACACCAATACCAAAGAAAATTACTTTTTTGGATGAAATAGCTTGTTGGAGCATCTGAGATGCTTCAGATACTGAATCTGTTGGTTCACCATCTGTGATCACAAAAAGCCATGGACGATAGTATGAAATACCTGCTGCACGATATTCATTCTTTCGGTTTTCAATGTTTCTTAAGGCTGTGACAAGGGCTTCACCCATCGGTGTCATCCCATTGACACGAAGTTCTGGAGCTTGTGATTCAGATACGGTTGCAAAATCTTGTAGGACAGTCACAGATTGTCCAAATGAAATCACAGATAAATCTACACGGACACTCGCTAAATCATCATCACGAAGTGCTGCATAGAGTGCATAAACACCTTCGTTCAGTTGATTGATCGGATTACCTGTCATGGAGTATGATGTATCAAGTAGAAGGACGACAGGACATCTCGGTTCTGGGTTATCTAATAATGCTTCATCAACAACCTCTTTTTCAAATTCAAAATCATTTTTAAAATCGTTCATAATCCAACCTCTTTTCTATGTTTATAAGATAAATAATAAAATCACAGCAAGCACAAGTGCTTTTAAGCTATACGTTGTTTTAATATAAACAAGTAAAGCGGAAAGCACATAGATAGACATCAAACCTAAGTGGTAGATGTTAAAGCCTTCTGGGGTATAAGAAAGTGTTACGCCATAGAGAAAAATAATGAAGAAATAACGTAAGAGATAAGCAAATGATAAGGTTAACTTCATTTTAAGAACTTGATATAAGTAAATTAAAACACCTGAAAAATAGAGTACGAGCATCATGGATGATGCCGTATATAAAAGATAGGTTTCAAGAGAAAGTGAACGTTGGTATAATGCATAGTCACCTTCACCAAAAAAATAACCAATGAACCCAAAATGAAAGGGGATATCGAGATAAAGACTTATCGTTTGTGAGATAAAGACGACTAAGGCAATAAAAATCAACACTTTGAAGAATCGTGCATAATCTAAAACAGCGTGACGCTTGCCAACGGTATAGTGATAAAGATTGATATTAAGAATACCAAAAAAGATAAGTTGGATCAGATAGAGGATATGAGGTTGATAAAGATTTGGTAAGGTCTCACCAAGAAAGGTGTCATTCCATGCGGTTTCATTAAAAAAAACCCGTATAAAAAACAGGGTCCATAAAATAGCACCTACGAGAATTTTATTGACATTTCCGACCACAGGATTTTTCTGCACCGATGTCATCACTTACCCTCTCATTTTGTTCATATTATATCATACTATTTTAATGATATAAGATGGTTATCGTGAGTTTTTATCGAATAAAAAGATTAATCTTGAGTCTAGAAATACTTATGAAGTATAATGAAAGAAATGAGGTGCACTATGTATCATGATGAATCTTCAGAACAATTAGACCTATTTAAGACCATGTTAACAGATGCTTATGGTGAAAACATAGCATCTGATCTTTTTGTTAACATGCCAAACAGTCGTGTTGTGTCGTTTAGAGTTAATCGATTAAAATCAACACCAGAAGAGGTAGAACAAGTTCTTAAACAAGAACATATTATTTATGAAAAAGTAAGTTGGTATGAAGATGCTTTTGTTGTGTCATGTGATGAAAAAGAAATTGAACGATTAGATATGTATCAAAAAGGTATGATCTACTTACAAAGTCTATCATCCATGATCCCTGCTTTAATCCTTGATCCAAACGTCAATGAAGATATTTTAGATATGGCAGCTGCACCTGGTGGTAAGACGACTCAAATAGCAGCATTAACGTCTAATCAAGCAAGATTGACTGTTACTGAAGCACATAAAATTAGAGCAGAAAAACTTAAATTCAATTTGAACAAACAAGGTGTTAAAAATGCATCTTTAATCATTAAGGATGCACGTCAATTAGATGACTTTTTTAGATTTGATCATATCTTGCTTGATGCCCCCTGTAGTGGGTCTGGTACATTTGTTTTAAGTGAACCTAAAAGTTATCAAACATTTTCTAAAGAACTTGTTAATAGATCTGTTAAGTTACAAAGGGAATTGCTTGATAAAGCGATTAAACTGTTAAAGTCAGGAAAGACAATGGTCTATTCAACTTGCTCTATTATGCCTGTGGAAAATGAAGAAATGATCAAGAGTGTATTAAAAAGGAACCAGGTTGAACTCGTTCCTATTGATGATTCTATGTATCAACATATACCTAAGTTACCTACGCAGATAGAGGGAACATTATTGATTAAACCTACACCTTACTATGAAGGATTTTTTGTATGTAAGTTGAAGAAGAAGTAATGATCGTTTAACTTTATCATGTTAACTAAAATATTATAAATGAAAAAGAATCCATAGTTCCATCGATTATCAAACGCCTTATCAAGTGTATTACTCAAAGTAAGAAATTCTCACTTAACGTGTCCACTTTATTGACTGTAAAGCATATGATGACTTATTAATTATTTTGAAGGAGAAAAACATGCCAGAATTTATTAAGATACTATTAGTTATATTCCCCTATATTGTAATAGGGATTCTCATAATTTTTATAATAGTTGTTACCATATATCTAAAAGTTTGGGATAATTCGATTGTAAACTTATATATGGAGGGGAAATACCAAGAAAGTTATGAAAAAATAAAATTATCTAAGAAAATGGCTTTTGGAATCAAAAAACAATGGTTACACTATTACGAATCCTTAATTTTAATCAGTAAAAATAACTACATTGATTCAAAATCTTTGCTTCTTGAGATTAAGTCAAAAAAACTCGAGAGTTCTAAGTTATTTTGGTTATGCTTTATTGAGGTGAAATCGAGAAATATTGATAAAGCAAACTCTTATTATGCTTTATTAGTTCATAAGAATAATGTCGACCATGAAATCAAATTACTAAGAAAAATGATTGATTCGATTATCGAAGAGGATATTATCATTAGTACACAAGAACTTTCAAAAGTGAAAAACCCAGTTATACTTGAATACATTCGTGAACATTTTCGATTGATTAACTAATCAATCATAAGTAGTATTACCATGCATTATATAGCGATAAATATATTTGATATTTTTGATATCAATGATATGAACAATTTAACTATTGTTTAATAATCGCTTAGTCCAATTACATCGATTAAACATTATGCGTATACAATATACACACCATCAGGTACTCCTTTAAGTGAAACAAGACTGTTCTATAAGACAACGGGATGGAAAGATCAAATAACACATGTTCAATATTTCGTGAGTGGTTCTTTGCAGAGAACATCCTACTATACTTACGATCAAATAGGTAATATAACTGGTATCACTTCCAACATCAATCAGTCATTTGACTGGGAGGGTAGACGATTAATCGAACACAGTATCGGTGGGACAACCTATACATACACCTATAACGATCAAGGGATTAGAACATCCAGATCAGATGGAACACAGACAACAACGTATTTTCTTGACGGTTCTTTAGTATTGTTTGAAAAAACAGGAAATGATGTTATATACTATACGTATGATGCTGACGGTTCAATACTATCACTGAATTACCTCGGGGATGAATACTTCTATATCAAAAACCTTCAGGGAGATATCATAGAGATCGTTGATGCATCGGGGACCTCGGTAGCAAAATACAGATACGATGCGTGGGGAAATATTATCTATCAGTGGGACAGTGGATTGGGTATAGCCAATGCCAATCCATATCGCTACCGAAGCTATCGACTCGACAGTGGGACAGGACTTTACTATCTGAACGCAAGGTATTACGATCCGAGCATTGGCAGATTCATCAGTGCGGATTCGATCAACTATTTGGATCCCTCAAGCGGACAGGGGTTAAACCTCTATGCTTATTGTGGAAACAATCCAGTGATGTATCTTGACAGCGACGGATATGCTCCGATTTGGAATCAAATTTTAGCTGGGGTTGTTATAGCGGCTTCAGTAATTTCTGTGGTTGTAGGAACTGCGTTGTTGTTAACTGGCGTAGGAGCAACTGCTGGAGCAGTGTTGATCGGGGTTGGTGTTGGAGGGTTAATTGGATCAGGAGGAAGTATTATTTCTCAATGGAGCGCAAAAGGTTGGGACAATATAGATTGGGGACAAGTTGCTTTTAATGGAGCAATTGGAATGGCAACGGGCGCCCTTATGGCATCTTCAATTGGCGCAGTTGCGACAGGTTTTGCGGTTGGTGGATTAGGATTCACCCAAAGTGTCGGCAACGATTTGTTCGGAAGTA
>DAOTHC010000050.1:0-6373 GCA_035447465.1 Acholeplasmataceae bacterium | reverse complement strand
TAACAACTAATACTGTATACCAAGGTGCACTACAAGTTATACATTGATAAAGCGTAATAGCTTCAATTGATGTATGAATGATATAAACGAGGTAAATGATGATGGCGATGATCAGAAATAACTTGCGTAGCCTTTCAGGATCTTTTTTCATGATTTTACTTGAAATAAATCTAGATAATAAACCGTATGATAACAAATAGATGATAAAGTAAATAACACCCCAAAAACCTAATGAAATAGAAGATAAAGAATCAAAATAGATATAAATTGGAGTTAATGCTATTGCTGCTGCAATCACGACATAAGGCCATCTTGTGCGTATGAGTACACTGATAGCACCTAAAAGTATATAACTGATTGGTAATAGAATGGCGAATACTGCTAGACCAGAAGTTGGATCAAATTTAAAACTGTAATAAGGAATTAATATGCCAATAGACGCATAGACAATGGTGAGAATTAGTGCATAGATCAAATTTTTTTGATGCTCCAATGATTCTGCATTTTCCATGGTCATGATAGCTATTTCTTCATCTGAAAACAGATTATCTAAACTGACATGAAATAACTTGGCGATAGCAAGTAAACTATCCATGTTAGGTATTCCTTTATCGGTTTCCCATTTTGAGACAGCATTTCTAGTCACGTGTAGTTTTTCTGCGAGTTGCTCTTGTGTCATGTGATGATCTTGTCTAAGTTTTTTAATTTTATGCCCTACCTTCATGTGAAACCTCCATTAAACCTATTATAGCGTAGTGACTTTGAAAATGTAAGACACGAATCGTTACGTTCACATATTCCTACATGTTTACATAAAAAAAGATGGTGTCACAATATGTCACCATCTAAAGGTTTAATCTTTGATTGTTTATTGTTCAATCTTAATCGAATCAATTTCCAAATGATATGGAAGATCCCCATCAACAATCTTTCCACCATACCATCCACCAACTGCAAGGTTGATAATGACATAATAGGGTTGATCAAATGGCCATTCATTCACGGTGTCTCCAACTTGTTTTTCAACACGGAAGAATTCTTTTTGATCGATTTGAAATGATAGGTAGTCCTTTGTCCAATCAAGTGTATAATCATGAAATTGCTCAGATGCATCAGGAACTGAAATCTTTGTTCCTTTATCAGTTTTGATACGGTGATTATAACTTTCAGTATGAATAGCACACGTGATGATACCAGGTCTGTTTCCTGCGAACTCAACAAGGTCAATTTCACCGCATAATGGCCATCTCACGCGGTTTTTATCCGTGTTACCCATCAGCCATAAAGCCGGCCATGCACCACGTCCTTTAGGCATTTTAGCACGTATGGTTAACTTACCGTATTGAAATTCGATCTTACCTCTTGTGTTAATTCTGGTTGATTGATACTTGCATTCTTCTTTATCATGAAGGTTAGCTACAAGATGTAGTTTACCATCTTTAACATAACCGTTTGATGGATCATTGACATAGCACTGGGACTCATTATTCGCCCATTTAGTTCCTACTTCAATGTTCCAATGGTTCTCATTAATTTTGCCATCGATTTGAAAATCTTCATAGTATATTGTTTTCATGTTTGCCTCCCAAATACTCACATAGTATAACATAAACCTATAAAACGTCAATCTTTTTATGCTATGATGGTGAGTGGAGATGATAACGTGATCAAATTAATAGAAGTTAATCAAAAAAATATCTTTAAGGTCTTAAGTTTATCTAAGACACTAGATGATTATCAGCAAACATGTGTCGCACCTAATGCTGTATCACTTGCTCAAGCATATGTGAGTCCACAAGCGTGGCCGCGTGCGATAGAAGTTGATGGTGAGATAGTTGGTTTTGTCATGCTATCACTTGATGATTCAGATGTTGATCTAAGTGATCAACCTGCCTATCATTTATGGCGTTTCATGATTGCAAAACCTCATCAAAGTAAAGGTTACGGTAAGAAGGTTTTAGATCTCATCGTCGAAAAAGCTAAAGCTGATGGACGAAAATATCTTTACACATCATGTGAAATGGGTGGGACGATGCCCTTTGCTTTTTACACATCTTATGGATTTATCGATACCCATGTAGTAGATGATGGTGAAGAGGTTTTAAAACTTAAGCTTGATTAATTCTTTGATTGGTTCATATCATACATGACATCATAACTTGACATAAAGGAGAATTTTACATGTACTTATTTCCAGCAGTTAAACACATTGAAGAAATGACAGGAACTTTTGATGTATCAGGAGGAATTCCTTTTAAGCACATCAAAGAAACTGAAAGTTTTGACCACATCTTTTTCTATCCCCTACGGGAAGTTGATGATGATCGCGTCGCTTTATCATTTATAAAAGATAAATCACTACATGAACAAGGTTATAAGTTATCCATTACAGATGATCATATCCTGATTACCTATCACAAGGCACAAGGCATTTTTTATGCCATACAAACACTTAAACAGATTTATATACAAAATCGTAGAGGGTTACCCTGTTTAGAAATCAGCGATGAACCTGATCTTGAAGTACGTGGTTATATGCTTGATATTTCTCGTAATAAGATACCAAAACTTAGAACGTTGAAGAGTTATGTTGATCTTTTAGCAAGTCTAAAATATAACCATTTTGAACTCTATGTGGAAGGATTTAGCTATCTTTATCCTAGTCATGAAGCACTCTATGACAAAACCATGACACCTCTAACACCACGTGAGTATAAGTCTTTAGAACGTTATGCAAAAAAGAACATGATCGATTTAGTTCCTTGTCATAATGGGTTAGGTCATATGACTGCATGGCTAAAAAAATTCCCAGAACTTGCAGTGATGCCAGATGGCATGTTCTTTTGGGGAGCACATCGGGATCCTTCAACCGTCAATCCTCTTGACCCTAAAAGTTTAGAACTCGTTAAATCATTTTATGAAGATGCATTAAAAAACACCAAATCATCATATTTCCACATGAATTTAGATGAACCCTATGAGTTAGGTCATGGTAAAACCGAAGAAGAGGGTAAACGCATTGGTGTTGGTCAAATGTATTTGGATTATGTTTTAAAACTTTATGCATTTGTTAAAGATCATGGAAAAACACCACTCATTTGGGGTGATGTTTTAAATCACTATCCAGAGTTATTAAATCAATTACCTAAAGATTTAATCTATGTTGACTGGGGATATGATCAAGATTATCCATTCTATAAGACGTTAAAGCGTTTAGGTGATTTAGGTGTTAAGTTTATGGCAGCACCTGGAACATCAACCTGGAATTCGTTAACAGGAAGACATTTTAACATGATTGAAAACATCAGACAAGCATGTCTACATACCAAGATTAACAACGGTTTAGGGATGTTGCTCACTGAATGGGGAGATAATGGTCATCTTCAAACATACACCCAAGGTATACCTGCGATTGCTTTTGGTGGTATGGAATCATGGCATGCACGAATCAATAATCAATTTGAAATCAAAAAGTATATTGATATCATTGAAATGAATGATCCAAGTGAAAGAACAGGACATATTTTAATTGATCTAGCGTCTTATCATACCTTTGAATCATCATTTCGTTATAATGGAACACGTTTGATGGATGTGATTTACGCGATCAATCGAGCAGATAGCCTTCATCTTCAAGAAGATATGTACCGTGAATTATCAACCCATAGTTATGGTGAACCAGAAACATACCGACGCATCAGTAGATATTTAGATAGTCTTGATATGCAGTGTAAACGGATTTCCGTGTTACATCCAAAGGATAAATGGCAAAAGACAGAAATCATGTGGTCAAAAGATATGTTAAGAGCTTTGATGTATATCATTCATCTGAATTATTATAACTGTTCAAATGATGATTTCATTCATCACAAGAAGTGGTTATTCGACCATTATCCAAAGATCTTAAAGACATTTGAGAAAATGTGGCTTCATTTTAATAAACCAGGTGGTTTGGAACAATCCATCAAACCTTTAAAAACACTTGATCTTTATATCAAGGAAATCCAAACGTTTAACTGGCTTGAACGGAATCCCAAATCGGGTAGATTAAGTGTTTTTCAAAAAAAGAAAAATGCGATGAACTAAAGAAAAATCCCCAAAAAACTTGGGGATTGTTTTTTTATTCTTCGATAATGAAGTGAATACCACGATTGATGATGCTCTTCGTGATCTCTGCCATCTCCTCTGGAGATTCTTTCATACCCTTGTTAAGCCATAGTCTCAAGATACCTATGAAAGCATTAAGCACTGAGATGTAATAGTATTCCATTTTGGTATCATCTTTATGTGTTTTTGAACGTTTGAGTGATGAACGAAACACATTACGTCCTAAATTATAGACTTTTTCAACGAAGTGTGGGTCTGCATTTTTGTTTAATAGAAGTAAGAAGAGTTGATGATATTTGGTTGCGATATGATAAACATCATAGAAGATTTGGTTGTTAAAATATGCGACATCTTTCTCACCACGTTTAAGTAAGAGTAAAAGTTCAACCCATAATTCACCCTCTAGATTTTCAATGAGATCTTTGACACTGCCAAAGTGGGTATAAAAGGTTGTACGATTAATCTGAGCTTCATAACATAACTCTTTGATGGTGATATCTTGAACAGGTATTGTTTCGACAAGTCGGTATAACGCATCTTTTAATAACGTGTGGGTCACGCGAACACGATGATCCATTTTTTGATCATTCATAAGATCACATCCTTTATACCATCAATTTACCACAATTCATTTAAAAATAAACAACATGTTGATGTTAAAAACATTATGTTGTCGTTTATTTCCCATCATTTTGTTGACATTTAACTAGTTTGTCAACACATAGGTGATAGATGTCGATTATCAGCATAAAAGCTTTGTTTTTATCGTTTTTATATGTAGGGGTCTCCTTTTATACTGAAGATGAAGGAGGCATATATCATGAAAAAAATAATGATTATCATCATCACGATTCTCGTGATCGGAACATCCATATTTTTACTACCACACGTTAATGTCAATTATGACATGAAGCGCTATTTACCTCAAGATAATGAACTTGTTCAAGGCATTAATCTACATGATGATCTTTATGGAACATCAAGCTACACATTTTTACTCCTTGAAAATACCTCGTTATCGGATGCACTCGCTGCAAAACAAGAACTAATTTCCATCAATCATGTATCGAGCATCATGTTTATCGATGACATTTTAAATGAACTTTCATGGGGGTTATTACTTTCTCAAAGTGATCTTGCTACTCAGACACAATTGAATACGACACTTACGACGTTAATGGGTACAGGCTTATCATTTACAGAGGCTTTTTATCAGATCGTGATGGGGATGCCAGTAGGTGTTGCTGATGAACTAAAAAACACCATCTCACACTATGAAAATGCTGGTATTTACAAGATGATGGTCACATTTGATCTAGCGTCTAGTTCAAGTGAGATTGAACCAACCATTGAGTTGATCAAAGCATCCTCTGCTTTAACAAATCACGACTTTACACTGGTTGGTGGTGTAATGTCTGATCTATTTGTGCGTGATGCGATTGAAGGACAAGTCCTTAAGATCACACTTGTTTTAATTCCATTAGTTTTAATCATTTTATTATTGATGACACCATCGTTTGCTGATTTGATCGTATTCCTTGTGGTAAGCGGTATTGCGATATTGATTAACCTTGGAACAAATGCGATTTTTAAAGATATATCGTTTATTACACAATCGATGGCGATTGCTTTACAATTAGCTATTTCACTCGATTACATCATCTTTGTGGTTCATCGTTACCACAAAGATCGTGAAAAAGATGATAAAGATCCTGCCATGAAGAAGACGTTAGGTCACGTCTCATCACCTGTTATCGCAAGTGCTGTAACAACCGGTGTAAGCTTTCTAGCACTTGTCTTTATGCGTTTCTCAATCGGTATGGATATTGGCTTAGTCTTCTTAAAAGCTGTAACACTTTCTGCCTTATCCTCTCTTTTATTAGGACCGATTATCATCAAGTGGGTTGATCAATGGATGATCAAATCGAAACATAGAGTTTTCATCCCACGTTTTAGTGCATTTTCTAAGTTTATTTATAAGCTACGTTATGTCTTTTTAGCAGTATTTATTTTAGCGATTGTTCCAGCGTATTATTTCCAATCTCAAAATCAATTTATTTATGGTGAATCTGCCTTAATCGGAAGTGCAGGAACCTCCTATGATGACGATGTTAATAAAATGGTTGATGCGTTTGGCCATGAACAGCAAGTTATTATTTTAACAAACCAAGATCCGTTAAAAGAAGCACAATTATATCAAGAACTTGCATTAGATAATACGCTATCTATCACATCTATTCAAAGTTTTGTCTATTATCAAAGTATC